>CBDUPT010000006.1:0-23415 GCA_965369165.1 uncultured Flavobacteriales bacterium
TCAATAAAGGGTTGTTGAGGTAGTCTTTTTTTACTTCAATATTTGCAGTATCAATTTGATGTTTTTTAAGCCATTGTTCTTTAATTTTTACGGCATTTCTTGGAGTTACTACTTTATCATCATCACCTTGTAAAATTGCAATTCGGGGTTGAGTTTCTTTTTTGTTAGGATTGAACAAATTAGACGGTGCAGCAACTAATGCACCTGCATTAAATAATTCGGGGTATGCGTTTAAAACGGCATTACTCATACCTCCTCCGGCAGACATTCCAGTAATAAAAACTTTAGAGCTATCTATATAATAGTTTTTAAAACTATAATTCAGCATTTGTCTAATGGAAGCTACTTCGCCTTTATCTTTTTTGGCTTTAAATCCAATATAGAAATTAAAGCACTTGGCAGCATTGTTTATCTGTTTTTGTTCAGGGTAAACAATAATGAAGTTTAAACTATCTGCTAATTTATTCCAGCCTGTTTCATTTTTTATTTCTTCAGCAGATTGCGTACACCCATGCAAAACAAAAACTAAAGGGACCGGCTTTGTAGTGTTTAGCTTTTTTGGAATGTAGGTGTACATTTTAAGATTACCCTTGTTTTCTCCAAAATCTTCAATACGAGAAATATCACTTTGGGCAACTCCATAAATAGATAATAATAGGAAAGTTGAGCATAAATATTTTTTCATGTTGAGCTAAAAGTATTTAATGAGCATGAAAGTACGAAACTTATAGGATTAAGATAGTGTGATTTTTTGTTGTTCTTTTTACTGCCGCTAAAAAGAACCAAAAACCCACCACAAAAACCAAATTTAATTTTTGTTTTTATCACACAGGCTTCCTCAACTTGACAACAAAAATTCCATTTCGCTCTTTTCGTGGACGCCCTACCACACAAAAAATGTTATAGACTAACCAAAGATAGGATATATCCTAAAATTGAGCCAATCAAAACAATGTGCATTGCATTAACCTTTTTTACAAATAAGACTAAAACAAGGCTGATGATAAAAATTGAAGCATTTTTAATGTCTAATAAGGTTGTTGTTCCCATTTTAATAATAACAGCCAACATTAAAGCTACAGCGCCAACACTCATTAAATTTAAAAAGTATTTTAAAATGGTAGATTTTCTCATTTTTGGAATGAGAGGGTTTAATAATAAAACGAGTAAAAATGAAGGTAAAAATATACCTGTGGTAGCAGCTATTGCGCCCCAAAAACCATTTAATTGAAACCCAACAAAAGTAGCCGTAGATAAAACTGGCCCTGGAGTAAATTGACCAACAGCAATGGCTTCCATCAAAGCTTCTCGAGTCATTATTCCAGTCTCTACAAATTCAGCATCTAAATAGGCAAACAATACATAACCACTTCCGTAAAGTATTGCACCAATTTTAAAAAAACTTAGAAAAACACTTAAGGTAGAAATTTTTGCTGCTGCTAATCCGAAGGGTTGTAAGAGCAATAATATAAACGGACTAACTCCATTTGCTTGCGATTTATTTTTGATAGAAAAATACAATGTTCCTAAAACGGCTGTTGCTAGAAGGCTAAATATCTCGTTGAGTAAAAATAGATTTAAGCACAAGGCAATTGAACCAAATATTCCCAATTCAATATTCTTAATGGCTTTTTTCCCTAACTTAAAAATGGCTTGAATAATAATAGCAACTACTGCTGGTTGGATGCCAATAATAAAAGGTTTTACATTAGGTAAATCGCCATATTGAACATATGCCCAAGCTAAAGCGCCAGTTATAAAAACTGCTGGAAAAATAAAACAAATACCAGCTACAAACATCCCAGACCAACCGCCTCTTTCATGACCACAATGCATCGTCATTTCTGTAGAATTAGGTCCTGGTATTAAGTTAGTAGCGCCAATTAAGTCTAAAAAATGTTCATGACTCATCCATTTTCTTTTAGAAACAATTTCTTGCTCCATCATAGCAATGTGTGCTGCAGGGCCACCAAAGGCAAAGCATCCCATCTTAAAAAATACAAGGGCTATTTCTTTAAGGTTTGACATGGAGCAAAAATAAAAAATAGGAGGATAAAGGTTTTAGAAGAAATATTAAGTTAATGTTAAGAAGTTGCTACTTTTCAACTCCATGAACTACAATAACAATTTCTCCTTTAATTACATTGTTGTTGTAATATTCTAAGACTTCTTTGGTAGTTCCTCTAACAGTTTCTTCGTGTAGTTTAGTTAATTCTCTTGATACAGAAACTTGACGGCCTTCACCAAAAAACTCAGTAAATTGGGTTAAGGTTTTTAATAATCGATGAGTCGATTCATAAAAAATGATAGTTCTGGTTTCTTCTTTTAAAAAGTTAAGTCGAGTTTGCCGACCTTTTTTATGTGGCAAAAAACCTTCAAACACAAACTTGTCGCAAGGAAAACCAGAGTTAACTAATGCTGGAACAAAAGCAGTTGCTCCAGGTAAAGTTTCTACTTCAATATCGTTTTTAATACATTCTCTCGTTAATAAAAAACCTGGGTCTGATATTGCTGGGGTTCCTGCATCTGAAACTAAAGCAATAGTTTCTCCGTTTTTTAAAGAGTCGATTATACGCTCCGTAGTTTTGTGTTCATTGTGTTGATTGTGTGCAACTAATCTTTTTTCTATAATAAAGTGTTTAAGTAACTTTAAGGTTTGTCGGGTATCTTCAGCTAAAATAAAATCAACCTCTTTTAGGGTTTCTAAAGCCCTTAAAGTAATATCATTTAAATTGCCTATTGGTGTAGGTACGAGGTATAATTTTGACATGAATATTATAATAAACTTCAAAAGTAAATGATAAACAGATAGAATCAAATTCTTTAACTTTATAATTCTTAATGCAACCTTTTTAATAAAACAAGCATCTAAACAACACGATAATGAAAATGGATGAAGAGCAATTAGTAAAAAAGTGTCTTGAAAAGGATGCTCTTGCTCAAAAACAGCTGTTTGAGCATTATTCGCGTAGGATGATGGGAGTATGTTTAAGATACTCTAAAGATGGGGATGAGGCACAAGATGTGTTACAAATGGGGTTTATAAAAGTGTTTGAGAAATTAAACATGTATAACTTCAAAGGTTCTTTAGAAGGTTGGATTAGAAAGATTATTGTAAACACTGCTTTAGATAACATTCGTAGAAACAAAAAGTTTTTAAATGATATTGAAATGGATAAAGTAGATTATCAGTTACATAATCCTACTGAAAATGCTATTGATACTTTGTCGGCACAAGATTTACTAAAAGTAATTCAAGAAATGCCGCCAGGTTTCAGAACAGTGTTTAACATGTTTGCGATTGAGGGTTATTCTCATAAAGAAATAGCAGAAGAGTTAAATATTTCAGTAAATACATCTAAATCACAATACTCTAGAGCACGAGCACATTTGCAAAAAACATTAATAGAAGAAAATATAATATATAGATAAATTGAAAGACGGATTAGAAAATATTGACGAGGTTTTTAAACAAGCTTTTGACGGTTTTGAGGCTAATGTTGATCCAAGTGTTTGGTCTAACATTCAAAACGGAATAAATGCTGGTTCAATTGGCGGTTCTGCTCAAGCTGACCCTGTTTCGTCTGTGGCAACAAGTACGGTTGCTAAATCAGTAGTTGTTAAAATTGCTGCTGCAGTTATAACAGTTGGAACAATTGCTACAGCAACTTACTATATTACAACATCACCTAAAGATGAAGTTGTTGTTGAGAATGTTGTAGAAAACAAAGCGAATAATATTGTTGTTGAAGAACACGTTAAAATAGAAGAACCTAAAGAGGTTGTGGCTGAAAAGGAAAATATAGATGCAGTAGATAATCACCCTTCTGTAGAAGAAGCAGTTGTTGTTGAAGAGAATACTATTCCTATAGTTGAGGAGGAAGAATTGATTATCGAGAATAATTCTAATGAAAGCAATTCAAATGAAGTAGTTTCTAATGCCAATGAAACAAAAGAATCATCTAATCCACAAAAACAGCAAGAAGTAGTTAATTCTGAAACAGAAACTAACTCAACTCCTAAAATTGAGAAAGAAGAACCTGTTAAAGAGCAACCAAAAGAAGAAGTGGATAAACAACCAAAAGAAGCAGATGTTAACATTATTCCTAATGTGATTTCACCTAATGGAGATGGTCAAAATGATGTGATAAAAATTACTGGAACTAATCTTGAAAAATTAGAGGTTGCCATTATGGATAAAACAGGGAAAGTGGTTTATAGAATGATATCAATTGACGAAGAATGGAATGGTAAAGATCAAAACGGATTTGATTTGATTCCAGGAACTTACTATATGGCTGGAGTTGTTGTTGATATTGATGGGAATGTAAAAAATATAAAGCAAGCCATCAACTTGTTTAAATAAAAAAAGCCTCATTTGAGGCTTTTTTTTATTTCTTTTTCTTCTTTTTTAATTCATCTAATTTCTTTTTTTGATCATCAGTTAACACTGCATTAATTTTTTTGTTTTTAACTTTTTTTAATGCTTTAAGTTTCTTTTCTAACTCTTGTTTTGCACTTAAATACTCAAAATTAATTGCATTAATTTTTTCAGTTTGAGCTTTAGTTAACTTAACCTCTTTATGAAGGGCTTCAGTTTTTTTAAGACTCTTTTTTTCTAACTTCTCATCTGTTTTTTTACTTTGAGCACTACATAGAGAAGTTGTTATTAGCGCAGAAATGATAAGAATAGATTTAGTAATATTCATGTGTTTAGTTTTTGTAAAATTCAAAAATAGTCTATTTATGTTAATAGTTCTTAAATAGCATATTTACTAACATTTCAATAACAATAAATAGGTAATATTATTGTTAAACACATTGATAAATAATAATTAACTTTGTAACGTACTAACTTAATAGATGGCAGATTACACAACAGGCGAGCTACTAAAGCTGATTAACTTACCAGCAGATTTACGAGAGAAAATTTCTGATGACCAGCTACCACAACTTTGTGAGGAGTTAAGAGGGTTTATTGTTGATGTAGTTTCTAAAAAAGGAGGACATTTTGGAGCAAGTTTAGGCGTTGTTGAAATGACTGTGGCGCTTCATTATGTGTTTAACACACCTTATGATAAGTTAGTATGGGATGTTGGTCATCAAGCTTATGGTCATAAAATCCTTACAGGAAGAAGAGAAAATTTTCATACCAATCGTGTTTATAAAGGAATAAGTGGTTTTCCAAAACCGTCAGAAAGCGAGTATGATGCTTTTGCGGTAGGACATTCATCAACTTCTATTTCTGCAGCTTTAGGTATGGCTGTTGCATCTAACTATTTACAAGAAAAAGACAGGCAACATGTTGCTATTATTGGAGATGGTTCAATGACTGCTGGGTTGGCATTTGAAGGAATGAATCATGGTGGAGTTGAAAACACTAACTTATTAGTAGTGTTGAATGATAACTGTATGGCAATTGACCCAAATGTTGGAGCATTAAAAGATTATTTAACGGATATTACTACATCACACACTTATAACAAAGTAAAAGATGAGGTTTGGGATTTATTAGGGAAAGTAAGTAAGTTCGGGCCAAATGCTCAAGCTATTGTTCAGAAAATTGAAAATGGAATTAAATCTACTTTATTAAAGCAAAGTAATTTATTTGAATCACTAAACTTTAGGTATTTCGGGCCAATTGATGGTCATGATGTTAATTATATGGCTAAGGTGATGAATGATTTAAAAGACATTCCTGGGCCAAAAATATTACATTGTATTACCGAAAAAGGCAAAGGATATCAACCTGCCGAAGACGGTGATTCAACTAAATGGCATGCGCCAGGATTGTTTAACAAAGATACTGGTGAGATTATTAAAATTTCTCCTAAAAATCCTCAACCTCCAAAATACCAAGATGTTTTTGGTCATACCATAGTAGAATTAGCAGAAAAAAATGATAAAATAGTTGGAGTAACTCCAGCAATGCCTTCAGGTTGTTCATTAAATATTATGATGAAAGCGATGCCTGATAGGGCTTTTGATGTAGGAATTGCGGAACAACATGCTGTAACATTTTCTGCAGGAATGGCAGCACAAGGGTTAATACCTTTCTGTAATATTTATTCATCGTTTATGCAACGTGCTTACGATCAAGTAATACATGATGTAGCATTGCAAAAATTGCCTGTTGTATTTTGTTTAGATAGAGGAGGATTAGTAGGTGCTGATGGACCAACTCACCATGGAGCTTATGATTTAGCTTACTTTAGATGTATTCCAAATATGATAGTTTCTGCTCCTATGAATGAAGAGGAATTGAGAAACTTGATGTATACAGCTCAAGCAGAAAATAATGGACCTTTTTCTATTCGTTACCCAAGAGGAAATGGTGTAATGACAGAATGGAAAACACCACTAAAAAAAGTGAAAATAGGAACAGGAAGAAGAGTGAAAAATGGCGAAGATGTTGCTATTTTAACTATAGGACATATAGGAAATTATGCAGTTAAAGCTACAGAACAATTATCTAAAGAAGGAATAGATATTGCGCATTACGATATGCGTTTTGTGAAACCGATTGATGAAATTTTGTTGCATGAAGTATTTTCTAAATTTAAAAAAGTAATTACAGTAGAAAATGGCTGTGTACAAGGTGGTATGGGAAGTGCAGTATTAGAGTTTATGGCTGATAACAACTATCAAGCTGAGGTAAAACGTTTGGGTATTCCTGATAAATTTATTGAGCACGGTACACAAGATGAATTATACCATGAGTGTTTCTTTGATACTGAAGCGATAATTACTACCGTAAAATCTTTAGTAAAAACAGCTAAAAACAAGGCTTCAGCATAAAATTCTCCCTTTGAGGGGAGATTAAGAGGGGTGTATGAAAGTAGAGTTAAACATAGAAGAAAAGGCTAATTGGCTTTCATCTAAAATTCCATTTATTATTTCTGGACCATGTAGTGTAGAATCTGAAGAACAGGTTTTAACAACTGCTAAAGAGCTTGCAAGTAACAATCAAATAAATGTGTTAAGAGGTGGGATTTGGAAACCTAGAACTCGTCCAAATTCATTTGAAGGGGTTGGAGCAATTGGTTTGCCTTGGTTGAAAAATGCAGGAGATGCAATTGGTTTGCCTGTAGCTACAGAAGTAGCCAAAGCAGAGCATGTTGAAGCTTGTTTAAAAGCGGGAATTAATATGCTGTGGGTTGGAGCAAGAACAACGGTGAACCCTTTTTCTGTACAAGAAATTGCAGATGCATTGAAAGGGGTTGATATTCCTGTATTTGTAAAAAACCCAGTTACACCAGATTTAAATTTATGGATAGGAGCTTTAGAGCGAATTAATGCTGCAGGTATTTCTAATTTAGGAGCAATTCATAGAGGCTTTACTTCTCATAATAAAAATGGATACCGTAATGCACCCATGTGGGAACTACCAATTGATTTGAAAATTCAATGTCCTAGTTTGCCAATTATTTGCGATCCAAGTCATATATCTGGTAACAGAGAATTGATTGCTAAAGTAGCTCAAAAGGCGATGGATTTAGAGATGGATGGGCTGATGATAGAAAGTCATTTTAATCCATTTGAAGCAAAAAGTGATGCAGAACAACAGGTTACACCAAGTGAACTTTCAACTGTTTTATCTAAACTTCAAATTCGTAGAAGTGATATTGATAATAAAGAGTTTACGAATAACTTAGAGCGTTTAAGAGCTATAATTGATGAGATAGATGAGGACATTGTAAATCAGTTTAGCAATAGAATGGAAATGGTAGAAAAGATAGGGGAGTACAAAAGAGATAACGATGTAGTTATTTTGCAATTGGAGCGTTGGGAGCATATCTTAAAAACCAGAACTGAATTAGCGGATAAAGCTGGTTTGAGTGCAGGTTTTATAAAACAAATGTTAGATATTATTCATCAAGAATCTATTCGTATTCAAACAAAAGTGATGAATAGATAAAACTCATTGCTAGTTTGAGGTTCCTTACTGAGATAAAATGATTCCCATTATAATCTTAATTTCCTATCTTTGTTAGATGTCATCCATTATTACATACGGAACTAAAGAGCAACATAATAAAAGGCGTGAACAAGAATTTTTAAAATTAACACCTGCCGAAAGGTTAGTATGGTTTTTAAATGCAATAACAAAAATAAATTCACTTCCAACCAAATCTAAAAAAGATAGAAGTAATCATTTTATAATTGAAAAAGATGGAACATCTGTTTGATGAACGTGTTGAAGAATTTGTTGATTGTGCTATAAAAAACAATGTGAAAATGCTGGTAGTTGGTGGTGCAGCAGTTAATTTTCATGGTTATCAAAGACATTCCGCTGACCTTGATTTTTGGATAGAACCTTCGGAGGAAAACTTAAATAAGCTTTTAAAAACTTTAAATGAGATAGGTTTTAAGGTTGCTTCTTTTCCAGAGGCAGTTAAACAACAAGAACAAAATATCGCAATTAAAATTAGTCCAATTTTAGAGTTGGAGTTGATTACCCGTTTTAGTTTAGATAAATCTTTTGAAGAAGCATATAATAATAAAAAAGAAGTTATTATAAATAACAAAACACTACTTCGATGGGATGTGATTAGCTATGAAGATTTGATTGAAAGTAAATTGAAATCTCAACGTCCGAAGGATTTGCTTGATATTCAAGAGTTAGAAAGAATAAATAAAAAATAATTAGTATTGAATAAACGTTGGAAAATAAAACCTCAATCCAATCCAGAAGATATTAAAAAGTTATCATCTGAGCTTAATAATTTAGACCTAACCCTTACCAATATTTTATTGCAGAGAGGTATTTCTGATTTTGAAGAAGCCAAGCACTTTTTTAGACCAGACATCAATGATATTCATGACCCATACTTGATGAAAGATATGGATAAGGCTGTTGAACGTTTGCAGCAAGCCATTGAAAATGAAGAGAAGATTTTAATATACGGAGATTATGATGTAGATGGAACAACTTCTGTGGCTTTAGTCTATTCCTATTTAAACAACTATTACCCATCATTAAATCAGTCCGAGCAGACAGCACCAAAAGATAGTTTACAGCAAGAAAATTCTGACATAAATCAAACCCGATTCGGGTTAGAGTATTATATTCCTGATAGATATGCTGAAGGCTATGGCGTTTCTAATCAAGGAATAGACTACGCAGCCGAAAATGATTTTAAATTAATTATAGCTTTAGATTGCGGAATTAAAGCGGTCGATAAAGTAGCTTATGCTACCGAAAAGGGAGTTGATTTTATTATTTGCGACCATCACCGACCAGGAGATGAATTGCCAAAAGCTGTTGCAGTTTTGGATCCTAAAAGGGAAGATTGTAATTATCCTTATGATGGACTTTCGGGTTGTGGAGTAGGTTTTAAGTTAATGCAAGCTTGGACACAACACACCCAAAAAGAGGAAGTTAAACTGTTTGAATATTTAGATTTATTGGCAATTAGTACCTGCGCAGACATTGTTCCTTTAACAGGAGAAAATAGAATTTTTGTACACTATGGCTTAAAGAAGATTAACGAAAACCCACGTTTGAGTATTAAGGTGATGAAAGAGCTTTCTGATATCAGAACTCCTGAAATGACTGTAATGGATGTGGTGTTTACGTTTGCTCCAAGAATTAATGCTGCTGGGCGGATTAGCTCAGGTAAAAAGGCTGTAGAAATGTTGGTGGCCGAAGATGAGAAAGCCATTGAAGAAGTAGGACAAAAAATAAATAAATACAATTTAGAGCGTAGAGGTTTAGATAAGGAAATAACGGTGGAAGCATTGGCTATTATGGAAGCTGATGAAGTTTATCAAAATAGAAAATCTACGGTTTTGTTTGGAGAGAATTGGCACAAAGGTGTAATAGGTATTGTGGCTTCTCGCTTAATAGAAACGCATTACAAACCCACCATTATATTAACTGAATCTAAAGGAATGGCAACAGGCTCTGCTAGAACGGTTGAAGGTTTTGATGTGTATAATGCTATTGATGCGTGTAGCGATTTAATAGAGCAATTTGGAGGACATACCGCTGCTGCTGGATTAACCTTAAAGAAAGAAAACATAGAAGCTTTTATCCAAAAGTTTGATGAGGTAGTTTGTGAGCAGATTGATGATGAGTTGCTAATACCACAAGTAGATATTGATACAACATTGGAGTTGAACCAAATTGATGAAAAGTTTAACCGAGTGTTAAAACAATTTGCACCATTTGGGCCTCATAACATGCGACCAGTTTTTGTAACCGATAATGTTTTTATAACGAGCAACTCTCGTAAAATAGGTGAAGATAAAACCCATTTGCGTTTAGAAGTATTTCAACAAGAAAACCCTGATTTAAAGTTTAAATGTATTGGTTTTGGATTAGGACATATCTTAGACGAACTGGATGAAGGTGTGCCTTTTAGTATTGCCTACAACATTGAAGAAAACCACTGGAACGGACAAACTACTTTGCAGTTGAATTTGAAGGATGTTAAGTTGTAAAAAAGGTTTGTCATCCTGAGTTTATCGAAGGATAGAGAAACCTTATCACAAAATTTCTTTTGTCTAACTCTTCGATAAACTCAGAGTGACAAAAGTTTACTTCTTAGAATTATTCTTCAAATTTGATAATTCTAGTAGTAAATCAAAATCATCATTAATTAAAGCTTCTTTCTTTTTTCTGCTCCAACCTTTAATTTGTTTTTCCTTTTCAATGGCTTGATTAATGTCAATGTAATCTTCAAACCAAACTAATTTTACTGGTCGTTTTCGGTAAGTGTAAGCTTTAGTGTTTTCATCGTTATTATGTTCTATTAATCTTCTTTCAATGTCATTGGTAACTCCTGTGTAATAAGAATTGTCAAAACATTGCACAATATAAACATAGTAGGTTTTCATAATGTTTTCATTGTCATAGTGAGTTAATCGAACTATAAACAATGAAAATAAAAGTAATAAATTTTGTCTTATCCTTCGATAACACTTCGATAAACTCAGTATGACATTTCTCTGGATGACAAAATTTTATTGTAAAAAGTTAATAAGATTATATTTTTCAATAATCAATAAAACTATTATGAAGACAAAGAGAAAAACAGCTATCATAATCCAAAATATTTTTTTGAATTTTGGATAAGATTTAAATTCTGGAGTTTCTGATAAGTAATGTTTTTTTATTTCCAAGGCTTTACTGACATCATTTCTAGAAACAAAAAAAGTTATTACTTCAAATTCATGGCCATCTCCATATTCAACTTGGTTTTTTGTTTCAAATTCAATGTTATTATCAATTAAGGAATTTAGAAAACCCATATGGTGACCATAGAAAAATAGCCCAACTTGGAACGTTTTATCTTTTTTTAGTTTCATACACGGGTTAAACTTTCCTTCTCAACTCAAAAATTACTCTTTTCTTCTTATACAAGCAATTTTCCATGTTGCAAAACTAATTTTTCCCATAGGGTCTACCCACTCTCCAATCCACTTATAACCATTTTCTGATATATCATAAAAGGTTAATCGAAAAAAACCATCCATACCATTTGGTGCTTTTTGTTCTTTGTAAAGCACAATACTCGTATCGGTTGCATTTCCTTCCCATGTGCTTAAAGTTTTTGGAGCTGCAGCAGTTGAGTAATAATGTACATACCATTTGGAGCTATCTGCATTAAACTGTCTTATACTTCCAGAGTGAGCACCATCTTCTTTTAATGTTTCATCCTGAATAGCCATTCCATTCATAATGTACTTAAAAGTCCAAGTCATGTTTACGGGGTCTGCCCAGGTATTGTCTGCTTTTCTGCTTTCAGATTTACAATCACAAATACCTATCAGTGGTGCGTACTCTTTGATTTGCTCCGGAGCTTCTGGGTTAGGTTTTCCATAAGGATTTTCTTCTGTTGGTTTGTATTCAAACTGGGCAACAGAAATGCTTGCAATAAATATTGCAAATAATGTAAAGTAGTATTTCATGGTTAAAAGTATTAATTAAACTTTTCTTCTTAATTCGAAGTTTTGTCCTAAGTAAACTCTACGTACTTGTTCATCTGCAGCTAACTCTTCGGCAGTACCAGCTTTTAAAATACTTCCTTCAAATAAAAGGTAAGCTCTGTCAGTAATACTTAAAGTTTCTTGTACGTTGTGGTCGGTAATTAAAATGCCTATGTTTTTGTCTTTTAGCTTGGCTACAATGCTTTGTATGTCTTCAACTGCAATAGGGTCAACTCCTGCAAAAGGTTCATCTAATAAAATAAAACTTGGGTCAGATGCTAATGCTCTAGCAATCTCTGTTCTTCGTTTCTCACCTCCACTTAAATTATGTCCTAAGTTTTTGCGTACATGTCCTAAACTAAATTCTTCAATTAGTTCTTCTAATTTTGCTTTTTGCTCAGCTTTGCTGTAAGGCATCATTTCTAAAATGGCAGCTATATTATCCTCTACACTTAACTTTCTAAAAACAGAAACTTCTTGTGGTAAGTAGCCAATTCCCATTTGTGCACGTTTGTACATGGGTTGTTTGGTAATTTCTTTGTCATCTAAAAATACTTTCCCCTCATTTGGTTGTACCAAGCCAACAATCATGTAAAAACTAGTAGTTTTTCCTGCTCCGTTGGGGCCTAAAAGCCCAACAATTTCTCCTTGTTTTACTTCAATAGAAACACCTTTAACAACGGTTCGTTTTCCGTATTTTTTAATGATATTATCTGCTCTTAAAATCATAAGTTAAAGGTACTATTTTTTCGTTATTGTCAGTTCGAGTGATTTCTGTTTCTTTCTTCTCGATACAATTCCGAACAAAGTTCGGAACCACTCGAAGTGACAGAAATAGAAATTGTATCGAGAACAATTATTTGTTTGCTTTTTTAGTTACTGCTTTAGATATGTATATACTAAACTCATACAAAATCAATAAAGGAATAGTTAATAAAACTTGACTAGAAATATCCGGAGGGGTTATAATTGCTGATAATACTAATGTTACAACAACGGCATGCTTTCTATATTTTCGCATAAATTCAGGTGAAATAACTCCTAGCTTTGATAAGAAATAAACCAATAAGGGTAACTCGAAAACCAACCCACAAGCTAATGTAACAGTAGTAACTGTACTAATAAAAGAGCCTATGGTTATTTGGTTTTGAACAGCTTCACTTACTTGGTAATTTCCTAAAAACTGCACAGAAAGAGGTGACACAAAGTAGTAACCGAACATTATTCCAATCATAAATAAAATAGATCCTGAAATAACTAATGATAAAGCAGACTTCTTTTCTTTTTTCTGTAAAGCAGGAGTAATAAATCGCCAAACTTCAAATAAGATGTATGGAAAAGCTACAATAATTCCGGCAATAATTGAGGTAACAATGTGTATGCTAAATTGCCCACTCATGGTAATGTTTATTAGGTCGAAATGAATTTCTTCCATACATAAATCATCGCCTTTACCAATTAGGTGAGAGAATTGACAGAATAACTCATAAGTCCAGAAATCAGAATTCTTTTGAGCTAAGATTACATCATCAAAAATAAATCCTTTGAAAATAAAAGCAACAACAGTAAAAACTAAAATAACTGCAGCAGAACGCACCAAATGCCATCTTAACACCTCTAGGTGTTCAAGAAAAGACATGTCTCCTTTACTTTTTTCTTCTTTGCTCATTTGGAGACAAATTTAACTATTTGCTGATGATTTTATCTTTTTAAACCAAAAATGTCAGTTCGAGTGATTTCGAACTTTGTTCGGAATTGTATCGAGAACAAAGTTTTGGTTAAAATCATTTATTCTCTATACAATTTTTCTGAGAAAAATCACTCGAATGGACAATGATTTTTTAATAAAAACGCTTGTCTTTGGTTAGTTTAATGTCGCTTACAAATTGTTTGATTTCTTGTTCGTCTTGTTTTTTACAAACCAATAAAATATTGTCTGATTCAACAACGATATAATCTTTTAAACCTTGTAATACTACTAACTTATTTTTAGGAACATTAACAATGTTTCCTTTAGATTCATAAAGCATTACATTTTTACCTACTACAGCATTTTTATTTTCATCAAGTGGTAGGTGAGTGTAAATAGAACCCCAAGTTCCTAAATCGCTCCAACCAATATCAGCACTAATTACATGTACATTCTTGGATTTCTCCATAATGCCATAATCAATTGAGATATTCTTGCAAGTAGAGTAAGCTTCTTTGATAAAAGCATCTTCTTGTGGAGTGTTGTATTTTCCTTCTCCTGCAACAAATATTTGGTGCATAGTAGGTAAAAGTGTTTCAAAAGCTTTATTGATACTTTTTAAACTCCAAACAAACATTCCAGAATTCCAACAAAAATCTCCGCTATCAATAAATTGTTTAGCCAGCTCTAAATTGGGTTTTTCGGTAAAGGTTTTTACTTTTTTAATGTCTTCCTCAGTATCATCAAACTGGATATAGCCATATCCAGTATCTGGTCTTGTTGGTGTAATTCCTAAAGTAAATAGAGTATCATTTTGTGCAGTATATTCTAAAGCCATATTAATTACTCTAACAAACTCATCTTCTTTTAAAATTAGATGGTCTGCAGGAGCTACAACAATGTTTGCATTAGGATTTTTAGCAGCTATTTTAAAATTAGCATAAGCAATACAAGGAGCAGTATTTCTTCTGCTTGGTTCGCAAACTACTTGCTCATCATTTAAATTAGGAAGTTGCTCAAAAGTTAAGTCACGGTAAATGTCATTAGTAACAATGTAAATGTTTTCTTCAGGACAAATACGTTTTAAACGGTTGTATGTTTGTTGTATTAATGTTTCGCCAGTTCCTAAAATATCTAAAAACTGTTTAGGGTGCTGAGTTCTACTCATAGGCCAAAACCTACTTCCGATACCACCAGCCATTATTACACAATAATTATTTTGATTCATTTTATACTTGTTTTAACTTGCTTAATGCTGTTTCTAAATTAGCAAAAAGTTCGTCAATTTCTTCAAAAACTGACGTTCCTACAGAAAGTCTGTACCAAGGAGATTTTTTAGAAGCTCCAAAAGCGTAAAAAGGAACAATAGCTAACCCTGCTTCATCTAATAAATATTGAGTGACTTCTTCAGTTGTATTTAAAACAGTTCCATCTTCAGTTTGGTGCTTTGTTAAGTCAAATTTAACAGTTAAATATATAGCTGCTTGTGGTGGAATAGCATCTACCTGAAATCCTTTCTCTTTCAAGTCAATCATACCTTCGTAAAAAGAAGTTAATCTTTTACTAATCTCATTTTTAAATTTAAAAAGGTAATCTTCAATTTGCTCATTATTGTTTAAATAATTAGCTGAAGCTACTTGTTCTGCTTTAGGTGCCCAAGCACCTACGTGGCTTAAAATAGCTTTCATTTTATTCATTAATTTTTGTGGGCCAAAAGCCCAACCAACTCTAACTCCTGTAGCAGCAAATGCTTTAGACATTCCATCAATGTAGATGGTGTAACGCTTCATGTCAGAATTAATTGAAACAGGATCGTAATGTCTAGTTTCTCCATGAGTTAATGTCCAATATATTTGATCAAACATTAAGTAAACAGGTTTTTTACTATCACCACGTTTTTTATTTTCTTCTAAAATTAAATCACAAATTTCGGCTAATCCTTGTTCTGTAAAAACAGTTCCCGTAGGGTTTAATGGAGAACAAACCGCAATTAAATTTGCTTCAGAAATATAAGGTTTTATGTCTGCGGCAGTTGGCATAAAGTTATTTTCTGCTGTAGCCTCAATAAATTTTTGTTTACAGTGAGATAAGTGGCTGTAATGGTTGTTGTTCCATGATGGTACAGGGAATACAACGGTGTCACCCGGATCTAAAATGGTTTGGTAAGTTGCATAAATTAATGGTCTAGCACCACCAGAAATCAAAATTTGGTCAGCGCTATATTCTAACCCACCGTTTATATGTAAAAAATGAGAAACAGACTCTCTTAATTCTTGAATACCATTTGCTGCAGGATAATTGGTTTCATCATTTTGGTAAGCCTTTATAATTTCATCTTTCAATTCAGATGGAATAGGAAAAATTTTAGGATTAAAATCACCAATGGTTAAATTGTAGATTTTTTCTCCGTTTTTAATTTTTTCTTTAACCTCTCCAGCTAATTTAATTATTTCAGAACCGACTAAATTTTCGGCCATTTCTGATACACGCTGATTTACAATTGGTTCCAATAAAGATTCGTTCATTTTTACTGCATTTTTTTAATTATAGCGAAGTTAATTAAAACACTTTTGCCTTATGGAAAATCAGAAAAGATTAGTTATTAACAAGATGTGGAATTGGTTAATAAGCTATTAATCAACTATTAAAACGTCTGCGACACCGTTGATTAAGTATTGTTTTTTAGTGTTAAGTTCTGTACAAAAATAACGGGTTCTGCGTTTTTCTCCTTTAATAAAAATGCGTTTACTATTGAGGGTGAATTTAGTCCCTTCAGGTAAATCAGAAAGCATAACTAAATTAGATGGAGCATCATATTTTTTTAATTCTGCTATTAATTTAGCGTCTCTTGCTGAAGAAGCAGCTGGATTTATCATGTGTTTTTCTAAAACCGTTTTTAAGTGGTTTGGGAAAATATTTTTTTGCAATAAAATGTTCATCAATTTGCTAAATTCTGTTTTCCATTCAACTCCATGAGCTTTAGCTTTGTGTTTATGATTATGCCAAACTAAAAGGTGTGCAAACTCATGTGTAAGAGTAATTAAAAAAGCATATTGATTAAGGTTAGAATTAACACTAATTTTTGGAGTTTCTCCTTTTAATGAAGCTCTAAAATCGCCAAACTTTGTTGTTCTTTTTTTTGTGATTTTTAGTTCGAATGGTCGTTGGTTAAACCATTTTTGCAGTATGGTTAAACTATTTTCGGGAACGTAGTCTTTTAGTATGTTAAAATTTTGGGTAATCACGAAAATATAGTGTAAACCACAAAACTACCAATATATGCTAAAGCACCCATATAAATAATTTGGATAATGGGCCATTTAATAGACTTTGTTTCTCGATACACAATTGCTAATGTTGCCATACATTGCATGGCAAAAACATAAAATATTAGTAATGATAATGTGGTTGCTGTAGTGTATAATTTTTCTCCATCAGCATTTTTAGCTTCCATCATTTTTTGTCGGATAGATTTCGTGTTATCTTCATCTCCAACACTATATAATGTTGCCATTGTTCCAACAAAAACTTCACGAGCAGCAAAAGAAGTAACTAATGAAATTCCTATTTTCCAATCATAGCCTAAAGGCTTTATGGCTGGTTCAATCGTTTTTCCGATTATACCTGCGTAAGATGCTTCTAGTTTTTCTGAAGCAATTTTTGCTGATAATTCACCTTCGTCTATTTGTTGTTCGTTTTGAGCATATTTTTGATCAATTTCTTCAAATGTATTTCCAGGTCCGTAAGATGATAATACCCAAAGTAGAATTGATATGGCGATAATGATTTTACCAGCATCAAATAAAAATACTTTTACTTTACTTACAATTTCTATCCCAACATTTTTCCATCTTGGAGGTCGGTAAATAGGCATTTCTAGAGTAAAGGCACTTTGTTGTTTTGCTTTTATTAACCATTTCATTACTAGAGCTGAGAGTAAGGCTGTTATAAAACCTAAAAGGTATAGACTTAATACTAATAATCCTTGTAAGTTAAAAATACCAACAGTACTATCTTCAGAAACAATTAGAGCGATTAATATTGTATATACAGGAATTCGTGCTGAGCAGCTCATTAAAGGAGCTACCATTATTGTAATTAGTCTTTCTTTAGGGTTTCCGATTGTTCTTGCACTCATAATTGCAGGGACAGCACAGGCAGTACTACTTAATAATGGGATAATTGATTTTCCATTTAATCCGAATATGCGTAAGATTCTATCCATTAAAAAGCTTACGCGCGCCATATATCCAGTGTCTTCTAGGATGGTGATAAAGGCAAAAAGTATGGCTATTTGTGGGACAAATATGACTATTCCGCCTAATCCTGCTATAATTCCATTAACCAATAAGTCATTTAAAACTCCTTCGGGTAAGTTGGTAGCTACAAAATCACTTAACCATATAAATCCATTTTCGATTAAATCCATTGGGTAAGATGACCAAGAAAAGATTGCTTGAAAAATGATAAATAGTAAACTCAAGAATATTAAATACCCATAAACTTTATGTGTTAATATATTGTCAATTTTCTTGGTTAGGTGATAGGATTTGTTTTCTCCATTGGTAGTTACACACTCCTTTAAAATGCTATCGATTTTTTTAAATCGAAGCATTGTGTCATCAATAGCGTTGTTGTTGCTTTCAGTTAAGAAAGAAGCAGAGTTCGGTTGATAATTTGTTATACTTTTTTTTAATTTATCAATTCCCTTTCCTAATCGAGCATTAATTGGAATAACCGGGCACCCAATTGATTTAGATAATTTTTCTATGTTAATTTCTTGCTTGTTTTTATACAAGAGATCCATCATGTTTAGCCCTAAAATCACTTGTTTACCTTCATCAATAATTTGAGAACAAAGCAGTAAATTTCTTTTAAGATTAGTAACATCAGCTACAATTACAATTATGTCATTACTTGTTGTTTCAGAAATATAATTTCGAGTTATTTTTTCATCTTCAGAGTTGGGGTTTAGGCTATATGCTCCAGGTAAATCAATAACATTATATTTTGTGTCATTAATTTTAAAATAGCCTATTTTTTTATCTACAGTAACACCTGGAAAATTTCCAACTTTTTGATTTAAACCAGTTAGTAGGTTAAAAAGTGTGCTTTTACCGGTGTTTGGATTACCAACTAAAACAATATTTGTATTTGAAATTTTTGACAAATCTTATTTTTTGTTGATTTTAATATGTTTGGCGTCTTTTTTTCTGATGCTGATATAGCTATTACCAGAAGTAATTATCATTGGGTCGTTAAGTGGTGCAATGCGTTCAACTTTAACTTCCTCACCTAAAATAAATCCCATAGCTAATAATTGAATGGCTAAGCTTTCGTCTGAAATGCTTTCAATTATACCTTTTTCGTTTTCTTTTAGGGTGTCTAATGTCATACTTAGTTATTTAGAATAAATCTAAATAGAAGTTCAAAAGTAAAATTAATTTTACGTTAAAGCAATGATTATAGTCAGAAATAAAAGCTTTTGATTAAACAGGCTTTTTTTTGGTTTCGATGTTAGTCTTGCTCCATTTAGGACATGTATTACATCTATTTTTCTTTCTTAAAAAACAAGATGAAAGAAGTAGAGAAACACTAATAAGAGTTATTATAATCTTTAATTGGTTTTTCATTATGTAAATATAAAAAATGCTGATGACTTATACTTTAGAAGTTCGGTAAGAAATATTTACTTTTATGTTTTATTAGCATTTATGTTAAAAGCATTTCATCATATAGGTAAATACTTTTTGTTATTAGGAAGAGTGTTTAGGAAACCAGATAATTATAAATTATATGGGCGACAGACTATTAATGAAATGGTAAGCCTAGGTTTAGGTTCTTTAGGTTTAATTTCAATTATTTCATTATTTATGGGAGCTGTTGTAACATTGCAAACTGTTGCAGCTATAGATAGTCCTTTAATTCCTTTGTATACTGTTGGTTATGCTACTAGACAATCATTTATTTTAGAGTTAGCTCCTACCATTATGTGTTTAATATTAGCAGGTAAAATAGGTTCTAATATTTCTTCTGAAATAGGTACTATGCGAATTACAGAACAAATAGATGCATTAGAAATAATGGGGGTTAATTCAGCTTCTTACCTTATTTTTCCTAAAATAATAGCTGCATTATTTACTATCCCAATGATTGTTATATACAGTATGGCTCTTGGGTTAGTGGGTGGTTGGGTAGTTGGCTTATATTCTGACATGCTAACAGTTGAAGATTATTTGTATGGAATACGATGGGACTTTAAAACTTTTGATGTAATTTATGCTCTTATAAAAACGTTGTTTTTTGCATTTATTATTACGAGTATACCCTCATATCATGGTTATTACACCAGGGGTGGTGCATTAGAAATAGGGAAATCAAGTACTAAATCAGTTGTTTATAGTAGTATCTCTATTCTGGTGATTAATTATATTTTAACACAATTATTATTGATATGATAGAGGTAAAAAATATAAATAAGTCATTTGGTGAAAAACAAATTCTACATGATGTTTCTATTTCATTTTTGAGAGGTAAAATAAATTTGATTATTGGAGCGAGTGGTTCTGGAAAGTCTGTTTTAACTAAGTGTATTGTTGGTTTGCATGAAATTGATTCTGGATCTGTTGAATATGATGGGAGAGATTTTTCTATTATGAATTTTAAACAACGTAAGGAAATACGAAAAGAGATAGGAATGTTGTTTCAAGGTTCTGCTCTTTTTGATTCTTTAACAGTTGAAGAAAACGTTAAATTTCCATTAGAGATGTATACTAAACAAAGTCAAGAGGAAATATTAGAACGTGTTAATTTTTGTTTAAAGCGAGTTCAATTAGAAAATGCAAATAATCTTTATCCTGCTGAGCTAAGTGGAGGGATGCAAAAAAGAGTGGGTATTGCTAGGGCAATAGCTCTCAATCCAAAATATTTGTTTTGCGATGAACCTAATTCTGGTTTAGACCCACAAACAGGTATAGTAATAGATAATTTAATTCAAGAGCTTACTCAAGAGTATGATATGACAACTATTGTGATTACTCACGATATGAATTCTGTTATGGAGACTGGAGAAAATATTTCTTTTATATATAAAGGCTCAAAGTGGTGGACTGGAAACAAAGAAGATATTCTTAAAACAGATAATACAGAATTGAACGAGTTTGTTTATTCCTCTAAAATTATGCAGAAGTTTAAAGGGCTTTAATCTAACCTTTTATAGGTAAATCTAACCTTTTATAGGTAGAAATACAATGTCAAATTTGTATATAAAAGAAAAAGCCCGCTCATTGAGCGGGCTTTTTTATTTTGAAAGTATAACTAATATTATTTAGTTACAACCATTCTTTTAGTTAATCTTTGACCATTAGCTAATAAAGAATAGAAATAGTTTCCTGAAGAAAAATCAGAAGCATCGATTACTACATTGTAAGAACCTTTTGCTTGACTTCCGTAGTTTACGTTATGAACTTTCTTTCCAGTCATATCATAAACGATTAACTTAACTTCATTCATGTTTTCACTTAAGTTGTAAGAGATCGTAGTTTGATCAACAACTGGGTTAGGGAAAGCGCTTAATTGCATTCCGTTAAAGAAATCTTTGTCATCAATACCAACATAAGTATCATCAATAACTGGGAATAAAGCAATGTTGTTGTTTAATGCACCACCAAATAAATCGTTAGTTACATACCATTCGCTATTGTTAGCTGATTTGTGGTAAGCTAATCTAAATCCTTCACCGTCAGTATCACAAACTAAACCGATAGTATCGTTAGCAGCTTTTACAGCAGTTGCATCAAAAGTAATAGCAAAATCACCATTAATTCCAGTAACTGATGGGAAAGGAACGTATACTACATTTGGCCAAGTTGTATCAGCAGCAGCAAAACCTAAAGTAGCTGAGCTTAAAGCTGTACCATTTGGTCCTAAAGCTGTCATTGTAAAGTTAGGAGAAGTTCCTTCATTTGCAGAGTTAGCAGCCATAGTCATAAGATTGAATGTCATAGTAGAGTTTCCTCCACCAGCACCATCTTTCCCGATGAACCAAGTAATTAAACCTTCAACACCAATATTTGCAGAAAGTAAATTTTGGTAACCTTGAGCAACATGGTTAATTTCATTTGTACTGATGTTAGTTCCGTAAACGTAACCACCACCTGTGTAACCAAAGTTCCATACTTGACCACCTACAGCAAATTCTGATGGTAACCAGTTTGTGTTAGGTACCCATCCAAGAGTATCATTAGCAACTTTGTTGTTGTTGTGTTTCACAGAAACAGCTTTGCTATCTTTAGCGTATGCTTTTCCTGTTTCAGAAACTTGTGCAATCGCAGCTGTTGAAAATAAAGCAACAGCAGCTAAAATGTAAATTTTCTTCATAGTTATAATTTTTAATTAGTTTATGCGAAAATACAAAAAAAATAATTGAATAATAACTTATTGGTAACTTTTGAGTGCTAAATTTAGTTAACGGTTAAATTTTTAATGAATTTGTGTATTTACGTTATTTTCGAAATAAAAATAGGCCTAAGTTCTTAGACCTATTTTAGATGGTTCTTGTTGTTTTTTTTTAGAAAAACAAGAGATTTAAGCTTCTTCCATAAATTCTTCTACAGGAGCGCAGCTACAAATTAAGTTTCTATCCCCATAAGCATCATCAGCCTTAGCTACTGTTGGCCAATATTTAGCTTCTTTTAACCATGGTAAAGGTGTAACGGCTTTTTCTCTGCTATAAGGATAGTTCCAATCATCAGATAGGGCTACTATTTGAGTATGTGGAGCATTTTGAATAGGATTATTTTCTTTATCAAATCTTCCATCTGCTATTTCTTGAACCTCTTTTCTTATGGAAATCATTACTTCAATAAAGCGATCTAACTCTTCCTTGCTTTCGCTCTCAGTAGGTTCAACCATTAATGTTCCAGCAACCGGAAAAGAGACTGTTGGTGCATGAAACCCATAATCCATTAAACGTTTGGCAATATCGCCAGCAGCAACGCCAGATTCTTCTTTAAAGTTTCGACATTCTAAAATCATTTCATGTGCTACTCTGTTGTTTTTATTGGAGTATAAGGTAGAATAGTATTTCTCTAATTTCACTTTTAAGTAGTTAGCATTTAAAATGGCAGCTTCTGTGGATTTTCTTAGTCCTTCTGTTCCTAACATTTTAATGTATGCATATGAGATTAAACATACATAAGCACTTCCCCAAGGGGCAGAAGAAACAGCTGTAATTGCGTGCTCTCCGCCTGTTTTTATTAATGGGTTACTTGGTAAAAATGGAGTTAATTGTTTAGCAACTCCAATTGGACCAACTCCTGGACCACCACCACCGTGAGGAATAGCAAAAGTTTTGTGTAAATTTAAATGACAAACATCTGCACCAATATTTGCAGGATTAGTTAAGCCTACTTGAGCATTCATGTTGGCACCATCCATATAAACTTGACCACCATTATCATGAATAATTTGAGTCAATTCCATAATACTTTCTTCATACACACCATGTGTTGATGGGTATGTAATCATAGTACATGAAAGGTTGTCTTTATGTAATTCAGCTTTAGCTTTTAAGTCTTCAACATCAATGTTTCCATTTTCATCACATTTTGTCACAACAACTTTCATTCCAGCCATAACAGCACTTGCTGGGTTTGTTCCATGAGCTGAGGCTGGGATTAAAGCAATATTTCTATGATGATCTCCTCTACTTTCATGATAAGCTTTTATTACTAATAATCCAGTATATTCTCCTTGTGCACCAGAGTTTGGTTGAAGAGAAACTGCATCAA
>CBDUPT010000007.1:0-22589 GCA_965369165.1 uncultured Flavobacteriales bacterium
GTAATTCTTTATGTCTAGCTCCTTCCTGTTTTTTATTCTGATTCTCATAAAAAGAACAATAATAACCCGTTATTTCTCCCTTCTTATACGTCTGAATAGATTCTAACAAACCACTTGGGTAAAAAAACTTAACTCGACCATTTAATGAATTAAAATCCTCTATAATAATCATATTATTTTCCAGAGGAAGCCATTCCCCATCTTCTGAATTTTCTGGAACAAACCAAACCCACTTACCATCTTTTTTATCCTGATTATAAAAATCGTTAGAGTCATTACAACCAAAAATGAATGAAATAAATAGAATAGCAAATAATAGTTTTCTCATTATATCAAATATAATTCTTAAATAAATTTAATTTTTTCTCACCCCTCACTCTTACTCAATAATATCTTTAATAATTTAGTTGTAGCTAAAGCATCGCCTGCAGCTCGGTGTCTATCTTCATCTGGGATAGGTATTTCTAGTGCTTCACACAGTTTTCCTAAACTATAAGAATCTTCATCTGGTAAGTATTTTTCACTCAATTTTAGTGTGCATACTTTAGGTTCGTTTAAAACAATACCTGCCTTTTTCATTTCGGCTTTTATAAAACGGTAATCGAAAAGCACATCATGTGCAACAAAAATATTTCCTTTAATTAACTCTGAAATTTTTTGTGCTACCTCAGCAAAAACAGGGGCCTCTTTAACCATACTATTGGTTATTCCTGTCAATTTGGTTACATACCAATCAATCTTAGTTTCTGGATTTATCAATGTAGCGTATTCTTCTACAATATTTTCACCATCAAAAATATAAATGGCTATTTCTATTATTTTACCCTTTACGTGATTACCACCTGTGGCCTCTATATCAACTACTGCATACACAACGCAAAAGTACTTAATTAACGTAAGTTTTCCACATAAAAATTAGAAGGTAAAAAGTGTCCGTTCGAGTGATTTTTGATTTTTTGTTCTCGATACTCCTTAACATATTCTTCGACTCCGCTCAGAATGACATTAAGGAACTCGAACTGACAAAATCAAAAATTGTATCGAGAACAACTTTTACTTAATTAACTGATTATTCTTTTATTACCTACACTTATTTCAGAACCTTCGGCCAACATAACAGAAGCAGGTTGTTGTTTATTTAAAAATTCAAATTCATCTCCATAAGTTAGCCCATAATCAACATTAATGGCCGCTTTTTTAACTGGATAAACTTGCCAACTTGGGTGCTTTACTTCATACTCATTAGCTGTATTTACTTTTCCTTTAGAATAGCCCCAATAATGTTCGGTAATAAAAAACTCTTTAGAATCAGGTAACATTTCTTTAGCTTCTTTATTCGCCTCTACCAAAATCAAATTTTCCCTATTCTCTTTGTACCAAACATACTTAACAGTTCTACTATTTTCTTTTTCTTCCCACAAATGATTCATGGCCATAGTTTCATAATGTTCTTTAAACAATTTATTGGCTACAAAAGTTATCATTGGTTTTGGAACTATTTCTTTTATAAAAACAACACCTCTTTTTACTTCTCCAGATTCATCAGTTCGCTTCACATAAAAACGCAAGTTTACTTCCTCAAAATTTACGTGACCTGGCACTTTAATTCCTTTAACTGTTGTGTTTAAAAACATGAAACCAACCAAGCTCACATAACATTTGTTTTGCCAAAAATCCAATTCAGTTCCTGCTGGCAAATATGGTTTCAACACTTCTGGATTAATCTCATAATTAGCCAACACTAACTTTCGCCATTCTGCTATTAAAAAAGGTTTTGCCATTACTCTAAAAATTTATTTTTAACCGCTTGCGTAGGAATAATACAAGATTGATTTTTCATTAATCGTTTGCGATATTTAGCCACCAAAGAGTAAACTGCATCTCTAATAAATCTAGGAACAACAATAAAAATAATTGCCAATTGATAAATACTTCCTAAACCTTTAAATATGTATAGCGCAGCAGTTGATTTAGTTTTAGCTTTATTGTTTTTTATCAAAACAACTGTTTCTAAATCATCTTTTAAATCATATTTCTTCAGCAACTCTTTACCTGTTTCAGATTGCAAAGAAGTAAATCTAAACAAGTCCTTTTTATCTCGCTCAATAACATATTTCACCCAGTAGTTGCAGAAATTACAATCACCATCAAATAATATTATAGCATGCCTTTCATCCATTCTTCACTAAATCTGTTAAGGCTTCATCTAAATGTTCATAGTTAAACTTAAACCCTTTATCATTTAATTTTTTTGGAATAAAATTAACACTATCCAACAGCAGACTAGGTTCAGTCCCTAAAACACTACTTCCTAACTTTATACCAAAGGCTGGAGCTGGAATTCCGAAAGGTACTCCCATTACTTTTCTTAAGGTTTTCATAAATTGCTTGTTAGACTTTGGATTAGATGTAGAAAAGTTAACCGGTCCTTCAATATTATTTTTAATTAAAAATTCAATTGCTCTTACAGCATCATTGATATGCATCCATGACATTATCTGATTTCCTGAACCAGCAGCTCCACCCAAAAACATTGAAGTGATTTTCTTTAATACTGGAAACACTCCTCCATCCTCACCCAAAATCAATGATATTCTTAATGATACTCTTCTGGTTTGAGGTAAGTTATCTTTATAAAAAGCTTCTTCCCAAGCCAAAGCCATTTTACTTAAAAAACTATTTGAGAAAACAGCTTCATCTTCAGTATTGGCTTCTTTCCCAGAACTATACATTGCCCCAGCACTTGCATTCAACCATACTTTAGGTGGGTTAGCTAAACTAGTAACAGCATCAGATAATAATCTTGTAGTATTAACTCTTGAACTAATCAAAGCTTGTTTATTCTCATCGGTAAACCTACAGTTAATTGACTTTCCTGATAAATTTATTAAAGCCTCAGCTCCAGAAAGATTATCAAGCCATTTTCCTAGTGACTTACCATCCCAATGCTGATAATTAATATTATCCTTTTGTTGAGATTTATCTCTAGTAAGAACTACTACTTCATAATCATTAGCTAAAAAATGATTTGAAATGGCTTTTCCAATAAAACCAGAACCTCCTGCTATTACTATTCTTTTTTTCATGTTAAAAAATCAATAAAAATATACCCATAAAAAGATAAAACTAATATATCCCCACAATAATGAGAAAACGATATGTACAGTAGTTTCAAACTTCTTCCCTTTCCACAACTTTGAAGAATAACCAAAAAATTGAATAAATAATCTCAACCCCCAAAATATTGCTAACCCTAAAATTATTTTTTTTCCTAAGACTGTAGCTATAAGTTCTTTTGAGGAAGTAAAACATAAGACACCCATAAGAAAAACAACTATAGCAATAAACAATGTATGAATTTGCATCATTTGCTTATTCATTAAACTCAATGATACTAACTCTTTTTTCCAGTTAAAATATTTAGGAAAAATAATATGTACTAATGCTAATAACATTAAAAGCAACCCTATTAATCTAATCTGTAATTCCATTTCGTTGTAATATAAATGTGGTAATAAAAGGTGTTATTTTAATTTCTTTCACATTAGACAACCCTGAAAACGAGAATGTTTTTAACCATTCTTTTTTAGAGAGAAAGTGAAAAAAACCAATATTATATGCAAAAAAATTAGCAACATCACGAAGATGTTCAGCAACAATAATTTCGCCATTAGGTTTCACTACACGACTCAGTTCCTTAAAAAAAGAAATTCGCTCATCTCTATCTCTAATTTCATGTGCTGATAAAATAACTAATATTTTATCTTGAGAATTATCTTCCAATCCAATGTTATCTGTTTGAACTTTTATTGTATTAAGAGTTGATGGATAAGCTATCCTTGCTCTTTTTATAGACACCTCAGTATGCTTAGAGGGATCATAAAAATCCAACATAATCAATTCGCTATCAACGTATTTATTCTTAATTAAAGAACTTGTCTCATCGAAACCAGCATTAATATTTACAATTTTATATTTTTCTTTAACAGGCGTTTTTGATAACCAATCTAAAGTATATAGGTCTGATAAGTCATAAACATAATATGAAACTAAGAGAGAAACAAGAACAACTATAAACAGTAATCCAACAAATAGATTTATCCAATATTGAACAAAGCCACCAAAATAAATTGAGATAAAATACCCAGAAAATAGTACTATAAGTACACAAACATAAAAATGCCAATTAAATCTAACAATATTTAATACCCCTTGAAAAGGTTTTCTCATTTTCTCCATATCTCTTTTTTACCTTTTTTCCAATAATATGGAATATTCTCAAGTACAAAAGCATTTGCCAAAACAGCCCCATCAACACCTAATGAACCAAAAAAAGATATGTTATAATTAAAGATTTCAATCGGCTTTGGTTTCCAATTTTGTCTAACGCCTTCGATTATTAAAACCTCATTATTTAGCTCATTAAAAGTAAATGTAAAAGGTAAAGGGCCTGCATATCTTCTTGCTTGTTTCCAATCTAAAAAAGGCGAATTTGTTGGCAAACCCACATTATCTGTATTAATATTCATTTTTATTTCAAAACCCGACTGAAGTGATACTAAAGTTAATTTATCTTCGTTTTTTTCTCTTATTATATCTGTTGTTGTATAATTATAATGTGTAAAAAGATTACCTACAAACTCCATTTTCTTTTTATCTGTTTGAGATTTAAGGATATATAAACCTCGCAACCTTTTTCCTTTGTTATTTCTGTATTTCACAAACACTCTATATCCTATCAAAAAAAAATCATTACCCAAAAACTTAGGAAAACCTTTAGGTCGTAAATCCTTTGTTTGAACCATTGCCATTGCAACAAAAGCCCATTTATCATCAAAAACATCTAGTTCCAAACATTCAGGAAGTAGTTTCTCTAACTCTTGTTTAGGGACAGCAAAAGTTAATACTATAGAGCTTTCAAAAAAAGCTTCAACTGCAAAAGGATGATTTTTAATTGACTCAAACATTACCAATAATAGGTGTTATTTTTTGTTTAAAATAATTTTCATTTAAAATGATAATTAACATAAAGCAGCTCGCATAAATTAAATTAAAATAACCCCACAACAATAAATTTGGGACAATAGCAAGTTCTATCAAATTCATTAAACTTATAATAACAATTTGAACAAAAACATTCAATCTTGATTTAAACCCAGTTATAATCCAAATCGCCATCAAAAGTTCAAAAGCACCTATCAAAGCAGTTAATATTCTAGAATATTCATCACTAATGATTTCTGCTACTATTGCTTCATGTCTAGGTACAAAATTTAGTATTTTACAATACAATCCATTAACAGTCCAAACTAAAGCAATTAAATATGTAAATACTTTATTCAAAATATGCTTCATAGTAATATTACTTTATGAGCTTCATAAAGGTTTTTAAAAACCAATTTTCTTCAGATCCACTTATTTTAGTTAAAGAACTATCTGCCAACTCAGCAAATGATTTTATGTTTTTAATTTGCTTTGTAAAAGCTTCTACTTCGGCTTTGTTCTTCTTATCTGCTTCTACATTTTGTAATTGAGAAAGCACATTCAACATAGGGTCTAACTCTTGTCGCTGTCTGGCTTTTATAACTCGCTGTGTTACTTTCCAAATGTCTTTCTCTCCTCTAAAAAATTCTTTTCGCTCTCCGGTTTTGTGCTCTTTATATACCAAACCCCAATCAATTAAAGTTCTAATATTCATATTGGCATTTCCTCTAGAAATTTGTAATATCTCCATCACATCTTCAGCACTCAACAACTCTTCATTAATTAAAAACAAGGCATGTATTTGTGCCATCGTTCTATTAATTCCCCAGTTTGAGCCTAAACTTCCCCACTGTTGTATAAATTTTTCTTTTGCTTCATCTAATTTCATACAACAAATATAAAACAAACTTTTTGAACTTTCAAAACTTTTTGAAATTTCATTTTACAATTGTCATTCTGAGTGTTAATATTTCAAACAACTTGTTGATTAGAAAAATGAAACGAAGAATCTATACAGAATAGATTCTTCACTTTGTTTTCTAGCTGAATAAATCCAGATAAAACTGTGTTCAGAATGACATCACAAAAATGACTGAAATCATTATTAAAATGAAGCCAAGAAACTTATATTTGTGTTCTTATATTTCCCCTATGGCAGAAAGACTTCGAGACAATAGAAAAACTGAAGAAATAAGAGCAAAAGTTAGAGAAACTGAACTTCAGGTAGCTAACTTTATTTATCCTCTTTTTATTGAAGAGGGAGATAACATTAAAAAAGAAATTGTTTCAATGCCCGGCATTTATCGTTATTCTTTAGATAGAATTAATGAAGAATTGGATGAAGTTGTTGCTTTGGGAATTAAATCAATAATCCTTTTTGGAATACCCTTAAACAAAGATGCTGACGGAAGTGAAAGTTGGAATGATGAAGGTATTATTCAAAAAGCAATCAGACACATTAAAAGCAATTACCCTACTTTACTTGTAATTGCAGATGTTTGTTTTTGCGAGTACACCGACCACGGTCATTGTGGTGTTTTGTGCGACCATGATGTTGACAACGATTTAACATTAGTGAATCTGCGAAAGCAAGTTCTAGCTCAAGCAAAAGCTGGAGTTGATATGGTTGCACCTTCAGGCATGATGGATTTTGCGGTAAGAGAAATAAGAGATGAGTTAGATAAAAATGGATTTGAAAAAATTCTTATTATGGGTTACTCCGTAAAGTATTGCTCATCGTATTACGGACCATTTAGAGATGCGGCAGATTCTGCTCCAAGTTTTGGTGATAGAAGAACTTATCAAATGGACCCAGCAAATAGAAATGAAGCAATTAAAGAAGCTCAAGCAGATGTTGATGAGGGAGCAGATATTTTAATGGTAAAACCTGCTTTATCTTACTTAGATATTATAAGAGACTTAAAAAACAATTTTGATTTACCTATTGCTGCTTATAACGTGAGTGGAGAATACTCTATGGTTAAAGCAGCTGGTAATAACGGATGGATAGATGAACAAAAAGTAATGATGGAAACTTTGCTTTCTATAAAAAGAGCTGGAGCAGATATTATTATTACATATCACGCTAAAGAAGCAGCTAAAATTTTGAATGCCCCTCCCAACCTCCCCAAAGGGGAGGAGTAAGTCCCCTCTTGAGAGGGGTAGATTTTGTTTCTGCTTCAGCAGAATAATAAAATCAGGGGTGTGTAAAAATATTGACAAATAATAATTAATGATTAGAATTAAAAATATAAAATAAATATTTCTCCCCTTCGGGGAGATTAAGAGGGGCACAAGATGAATAACAAAAAATCGAAAGAATTATATAAAGAAGGTCAAAAACACTTAGTTGGAGCAGTAAATTCTCCTGTTAGAGCATTTAACTCTGTTGGTGGCAATCCATTATTTATGGAGAAAGCGCACGGAAGTAAAATATACGATGTTGATGGAAATAAATACATTGATTTAGTCCTTTCTTATGGCCCAATGATTTTGGGACATGGCAATAAAAAAGTAGTAGAAGCTGTACAAGAACAAGTTGATGCAGGTTTTACTTTTGGCGCAAGTACTGAAAACGAAATTGAGCTAGCAAAAATGGTTTGCGATGCTTTTCCTGGAATGGATAAGGTAAGATTTGTAAACTCTGGTACAGAAGCCATTTTAAGTGCTATTCGATTAGCAAGAGCTTTCACAAAAAAGAATCACATTGTAAAGTTTGCTGGGTGTTACCACGGTCATTCTGATGCTTTATTGGTTGCTGCAGGTTCTGGCTTAGCAACATTAAGTATTCCTGGAAGTGCAGGAGTACCAAATGACGCAGTAAAAAACACTTTGATAGCAGAATACAATGATATTGATTCAGTAAAAAAACACATTGCAGAATGTGATGATATAGCTGCTGTTTTTATTGAACCTATTGCAGGTAATATGGGGACGGTTATACCTTCTGATGATTTTATAAAAGAACTAAGAAAGATAACTACTGAAGCAGGCATTTTATTAGTAATTGATGAAGTAATGACAGGCTTCCGTTCTAAATTTGGTGGAGCTCAAGAATTATTAGGAGTTGAAGCTGACATTACTTGTTTAGGAAAAGTAGTTGGCGGAGGTTTTCCTGTTGGAGCTTATGGAGCTCGAGAAGAAATTATGCAAATGGTTTCACCTTTAGGAGCTATGTACCAAGCAGGAACATTATCAGGAAACCCAGTAGCAATGGCTGCAGGAATTGCTACTTTAGAAGAGTTAAAGGCTCAAAATCCTTATGCTAAATTTAATGCTCAAGCAGAACAAATTGAAAAAGCTTTATTAGCTGCAGCTGAAGAAAACGGAATTGACTTAACAGTAAGTAGATTTGGTTCTATGGTTAACCCATTTTTTACAGCTAAAAAAGTAACTAACTTTACCGAAGCTCAAGAATGTGATACAGAACGTTTCACAAAATTCTTTTGGGGATTAATAGAGAATGGAGTTTACATTCCACCTTCTCAATTTGAAGCTTGGTTTTTATGCTCTGTATTGAGTGATGATGATATGAATAAAATTGTAACAGCGATAAACAAGGCTATGGCTTTAGCAAAATAAGGTGCGAAGGCTATAAATTTTAATGTCATCCTGAGCCAGTTTATGCTGAGCGTAGTCGAAGTAAAGGATAAACATTAAAATGAAGCTCTATTTTAAAATAAGATTGCTTCATTAAATCTTTTTTATAGTTCGACAAGCTCACTATGACAAAAGGTTTAACTCGCAATGACGATATAGAACAAAGAACATTAAAAGTAACATAAAAGAGATTCCGGGTCAACCCTTCGAAGCTTTTGCTTCCGCAAAACGTGCTCAGGGTGACAAATGGAATGACGTAAATAAAAGAAAAGATGACAGATTTTAACGACAATTTTTTAAAAGCTTGTAGAAGAGAAGAAACTCCTTACACTCCACTTTGGTTAGCCCGACAAGCAGGTCGATACCAAAAAGAGTACATGAAGATTAAGGAAAAGTACAGCATTATTGATATTAGTACTATTCCTGAAGTTTCTGCTGAAGTTACGCTTTTGCCTATCAACCAATTCGAATTAGATTCAGCAATTATATTTTCTGATATTTTAATTCCGTTAGGGCCAATGGGAATTAGCTTTGAATACAAAAAAGGCTACGGGCCATTAATTCATAACCCTATTAGAACTGTTGCTGATGTTGAGAAATTGAAAGTAGTTGACCCAGCAACAGAAATGTGGTACACAGGAAAAGCATTAAGTATCTTGAAAAAAGAATTAAACGTTCCTTGTATTGGTTTTGTTGGAGCTCCATTTACTTTAGCAAGTTACATGATAGAAGGTGGTCCATCAAAGAACTACGAAACCATGAAAGCTTTTATGTACAACGAAACAAAAGCTTGGCATTTACTAATGGATAAATTAGGTACTGTAATGGCAAATTACCTTAACTTTCAGATAGAAAGTGGAGCCATGGTGGTACAAATTTTTGATAGCTGGGTTGGCGCGTTAGATATTGATGATTACAACGAATACGTTTACCCACACGTTGAAAAAATGATACAAATTGTTAAAGGTAAAAACCCTACTGTACCTTTAATTTCTATGGGAGTACACTCTGCTCATTTAATACCAAGCTTACGTAAAGCTAACCCAGATGTAATTGCTATTGATTGGAAAACTGACTTAGCAAAAACGTGGGAAGATTTAAATTACGAAGTTGCGGTACAAGGTAATTTAGACCCAACTGCATTGTTTGCTGATTGGAGTATTATTGAAGCAAAAACCAAAAAGATTTTAGATGCTGTAAAAGGAAGACCTGGGCACATTTTCAACTTAGGACACGGAATTTTACCTGGCACACCAGTTGAAAATGTTAAACAGCTTTGTAAGTTTGTGCATGAGTATACGAGGAAGTAAAAGCCCCTCTTAATCTCCCCAAAGGGGAGAAACATCCTCCTTGAGGAGGGTGTTTCTGAAAGAGACGGGAGGTGTTTCCCAAATACTGTCATTCTCAGTATTGTCACCCTGAGCTTGTCGAAGGGTTGACTGGAAATCTAACCAAATTCCTTTTGTTATTCTGAGCGAAGTGTAACGTAGTCGAAGAATCTTTTTTAATTTTAAAGAATGAAAATAGTTACTTGGAATTGTAATGGTGCTTTTAGAAAAAAATTCTCTGCAATTTCGACTCTTAATGCTGACATCTATATTATCCAAGAATGTGAAGATCCTTTTCAATCTGAAGACAAACTTTATCAAGAATGGTCAAAGAATCATATCTGGATAGGAGACTCTAAAAATAAAGGAATAGGTATTTTTGCAAAATCAGAAATAAATATTGAAAAATTAAATTGGTCTTCTAACTTTCAAGATCACTCCGTAAAATATTTTCTACCATGTCTTGTAAATAATGATTTTCAAATTCTAGGTGTTTGGACACATAGAAACAACTCTCCAAATTTTGGATATATTGGTCAATTTTGGAAATATCTAAAAATCAATATTGAGAATTTTGAAAATATCTTAATAGCTGGTGACTTTAATAGTAATTCTATTTGGGATGAGTGGGACAGATGGTGGAACCATTCTGATGTCATAAAAGAATTAAAAGAGAAAAACATTCAAAGCCTTTATCATTTACATTTCAATGAAGAACAAGGAAAAGAATCAAAGCCAACTTTTTTTCTTCAAAGAAAACAAGAAAAACCGTATCACATTGACTATATTTTAGGCTCAACTGTTTTTAAAGAAAATTTACAGTCGTTAAATATTGGCTCTGAAAAGCAATGGCTAGAAATAAGTGATCATTTACCAATTATTGCCAATTTTAAAAATTAAAATACTAACATGTTCTCATCCTTAATTTCCAAAAACATCAACCTTCCAGAAAAGGATGTCAAAGCAGTTATTGCTCTATTAGAAAGCGGAGCTACTGTTCCTTTTATTGCACGTTACCGTAAAGACATGACTGGTGGAATGGAAGACATTAATGTGTTTGATGTTCAGAAACAGTTAGCCAAATTTAAAGAACTTGAAAAAAGGAAAACACACATTTGTTCAGTTATCGAAGAGCAAGGAAAACTCTCTTCAGACTTAAAAGAAAAAATTGACAATTGTTGGGATGAAAAAGTGTTGGAAGACATTTACTTGCCTTATAAACCTAAACGTCAAACCAAAGCTGAAGTCGCTCGACAAAATGGGTTAGAAGGTTTAGCCAAAATCATTATTAAACAAGAGCAACAACATTTAAGTAATACTATTCAACGATTTATTAAAGGCAATATTAAAACAGAAGAAGAAGCTATTGATGGTGCTAAGGACATTATTGCTGAATGGATTAGTGAACGGCAAAATACTAGAGACAGAATAAGAAGAACCTTTAATTATGATGGTGAAATCTATTCTAAACTAAAAAAAGGAAAAGAAGCAGCAGCCGAGAAATACGAACTGTATTTTGACTTTTCGCAGAAAGCTACCAAAGCGCCTTCCCATAGAGTTTTAGCCATCTTAAGAGGAACAGATGAAGGTTTTTTAACTTCGGGAATTAAGGTAGATAAAGCACGTGTTTTAGATGATATGAACCGCTACTTTGTTAAAGGAAATGGAGAGGCTTCTGACATTGTATCACAAGCAGTTAAAGATGCTTACCAGCGTTTACTAAAACCTACTATAGAAAACGAATTGCTAAAAGAAATTAAACTTAAAGCCGACCAAGAGGCTATCAAAGTTTTTGCAAAAAACATGCGTCAATTGTTAATGGTTCCGCCTTTAGGAGGTAAAAATATTTTAGCGATAGACCCTGGTTTTAAAACGGGTTGTAAAGTGGTTTGTTTAGATAAACAAGGCAATCTAAAACACAACGAAACTATTTTTCCTCATCCACCTCAAAATAAATTTAGTGCATCGGCAAGCAAAATAAGCAGTTTAGCCAATGCTTATAAAATTGAAGCCATTGCCATTGGGAATGGAACTGCTGGTAGAGAAACAGAAAACCTGATTAAAAAAGTACATTTTATTAATCCTGTAGATGTATTTACAGTAAACGAAAATGGAGCTTCAATTTATTCTGCATCTCCAATTGGAAGAGAAGAATTTCCTGATTATGATGTAACTGTTAGAGGCTCTGTAAGTATTGGTAGGCGTTTAATGGACCCTTTAGCAGAGTTGGTAAAAATAGATCCAAAATCTGTTGGAGTTGGACAATACCAACACGATGTTGACCAAAATTTATTAAAAACTGAACTCGACCATGTAGTAGAATCATGTGTAAATCAAGTTGGGGTAAATGTAAATACTGCAAGTAAATATTTATTACAATATGTAGCTGGTGTTGGTCCTGTTTTAGCTCAAAACATTATTGATTACCGAACAGAAAATGGCCCTTTTACTTCTCGTGATGAGATTAAAAAGGTAGCCAGAATGGGAGCTAAAGTATTTGAGCAATGTGCAGGATTTTTAAGAGTTAAAGGAGATAATGTATTAGACAACACTTCTGTTCATCCAGAACAATACAAAACCGTTGGAGCTATTGCTAAATCATTCAACAAAAAAGTAGAAGATTTAATTGAGGATGAGAACATTGTCAACACTCCAATTGACGAAAAACTAGTTGTTCAAGTTGGTAAATTAACTTTACAAGACATTTTAAAAGAATTGGCCAAGCCCGGTTTTGATCCTCGTAAGAAAATCAAAAAGTTCAACTTTGACGAAAGTTTAAAATCCATTAACGATGTAAAAGAAGGGATGGTTTTACCGGGTTTAGTTACTAATCTTACCAACTTTGGTGCTTTTGTAGATATAGGTATTAAAGAAAATGGCTTAGTCCACATTTCTCACATTACAGATCGTTTTATTTCTAGCCCTATGGAAGAACTAGACTTAAATGATTTTGTAAGAGTTAAGGTTATAGCTGTTGATGTTGCTAAGAAAAGAATTGGTCTATCAATTAAAGATGCTAAAAATTAGTTTGGATTTTATCTATCCTTCGACAAGCTCAGGATGACAAAAGAGTCAGGAGATTCTCCACGAGCTTGCACTGAGTAAAGTCGAAGTGGGGAGATTAAGAGGGGCTTTTCTACCTCCTATTCCCCCTGTTATTATTACCATTTCTATTACCTCCACCTTGCTTTTTCTTTGGTTTGTTGGGGTTTCTTCTTCCTCTTTCTTGTTTTGGTGGTGATGGAATATTCTCTAAATCAAAACCAGGTACGGTTTCACTTTGCAGTTTTTCACCTAATAATTTTTCAATACCTCTAACGTACTCATATTCTTCAAAATCTATTAACGAAATTGCTTGTCCACTAGCACCTGCCCTACCAGTTCTTCCAATACGGTGAACGTAATCTTCAGGTATGTTTGGCAACTCATAATTAATAACGTGTGGTAATAAGGGAATATCTAATCCTCTAGCAGCAATATCTGTAGCAACTAAAACCCTAATTTTTCCACTTTTAAAATCGGATAAAGCTTTAACTCTGGCTCCTTGTGTTTTATTACCATGAATAGCTGCTGCAGTAATATTCTTTTTCAATAACTTTTTAGTCAAGTTATTTGCTCCGTGTTTGGTTCTCATAAAAATCAATACCTGACTCCAGTTCCCTTCTGATATTAACTTAATTACCAACTCAGCTTTTCTTCCTCTATCAACTTTATATCCTCTTTGACTTACTTTTTCTGCTGTAGTGTTTTCTGGAGTAGCTTCAACTAATACTGGTTGGTATAAAATGCTATTAGCTAACTTTTTGATGTCTTTAGAAAAAGTTGCGGAGAACAACAAGTTCTGCCTTCTTTTCGGCAACAATTCCATAATACGTTTGATGTCTCTCAAAAACCCCATATCCAACATTCTATCCGCTTCATCCAACACCAATATTTCAATATCTCTTAAAGATAAATGCCCTTGTCCATGTAAATCCAACAATCTTCCAGGTGTTGCAACCAATAAATCTAGTCCATTTTTAATCGCTTTTATTTGTGGATTTTGATTTACTCCTCCAAAAATTACAGCCGAACGAAAATCGATAAACTCACTATACTCTTTTACATTGTCAAAAATCTGTGCTGCCAACTCTCTTGTGGGTGTCAACACCAATGCTCTAATTTGTCTTTTATGAGATTGCTGAGTTTGTGATAGTAACTGTAAAATTGGCAAGGTAAACCCTGCGGTTTTTCCTGTTCCGGTTTGAGCTGAAGCCAACACATCCTTACCTTTTAATACAACTGGAATAGCTTTTTCTTGTATTGGAGATGGTTCTGTATAACCCTTTTTAGCTATAGCTTTTAATAATGGTGCTGATAATCCTAATGAATCGAATGACATATAATATTAAACTTAGTTCGGTTGTAAAGCTATACAGTATTTTTAAACTTTAAATTTAGTTGAGTAGCAGTTGCAAACAAAATAATATGATAAGTATGCATCTTAGCTCAAGAGATTCTTTACTTGTTTAGTAAAATGCTATCTTTGGTTTTATGAAATTATTTTCTATAATTATATTTACTTTTTTATTAAACGGAGCTATATTTAGCCAACAGGTTTCATTAGTTACCAGTTTAAACAGTTCAATAAATGAAACTTCAGGATTAATTACCATCAACCAAAAACTAATTACACATAACGATTCTGGTGGAGAAGCAGCATTATACGAGATAGATAGTTTAATGGGGAATTTCACTCGAAAAGTAATTATCAGCAATGCAACTAATAATGATTGGGAAGATATCTGCACTGATAGCCTATACATTTATATTGCAGACTTTGGAAATAATAGTGGGTCAAGAACAAACCTTAAAATATACCGCTTATTAATTTCTGATTATATAAACACGCCTAACGATACAGTAATTGCTGACACAATTAATTTTAATTATGCTGATCAAATTGATTTTACACCTACATCATACTCGACAAATTTTGATGCTGAAGCAATTGTAGCAATTGATGATAGCTTATATATTTTTACTAAAAATTGGGGGAATTATTGGACCAATATTTATTCCTTACCAAAAACTCCAGGCACATACCAAACACACAAAATTGACAGTATAAATGCACAAGGATTAGTTACTGGAGCAACCTATGACATAGTTAATCACACTATTGGATTAGTTGGTTATACATTTAGTTCAGCCTTCTTTATTAAGGTTAGTCAATTCTCTAACAATCAATTTTCGGGGGGAACAATTGCTAAAACAACCTTATCAGTTCCTGCGTCTATACAAGTAGAAGGTATAAGTTATATTTCTCAAAACCAATATTACTTAACAGCAGAAACACATACTTCGGGTAGTTCTTCTTTATATCGATTTACTGAACAAGTTGTTGGTATTGATGAGAATATTAATAGTAAAAATCACATTTATCCCAACCCTACTTCTAACTTGCTTCACTTAAATTTTGACAACCTAAAATTAGCACAACTCTACAGCCTTTCTGGAACAGAAATTTACCAGTCGAACAAAAAAACTATTGATGTTTCTAAAATAAAAAAAGGTATTTACATTGTTAAATTAACGAGTTATATAGGTAATAAGAGTACTTTCCAAAAAGTGTTAATCAAGTAACTTAATTCGTTGTTGTTAATGACAATATTAAAAAATAGACCTTCACTCTCAACAATTTCTATTCTCTTAATTTGTTCTATTTGCTATTTTTTAACTTCAAATTTTACTTGGAATAAAAATGAGGAAATAAACACAATCAATAGTGATGGCCTAGGGTATTACATGTTTTTGCCTAATATTTTTCTCAATAAAACTATTTCAAATCAAAAGCTAGATGGCAGGTACATTTTAAAAATTGACAATAAAACCACCAATAAATATTTTATAGGAACATCAGTAGCTATGGCTCCTTTTTTCTCTATTGGTTGTATTTCAGCTAAATTAACTAATAATAAGATAGATGGTTACTCCGAACCATTTCAAAAAGCAATAAGCATAGCCGCAATAATCTACTTATTTCTATCACTTCTTTTGCTAAAAAAATTATTAGCCCTTTACAATATAAAAGAATACATCATTAGTATCTCACTTTTTTTAATTGTATTTGCTACCAATCTATTAGTATATGTAGTCGACTCGCCATCAATGTCTCACATCTATTCCTTTTTTTTCATAACTGGTTTTCTTTACTTTTCAAAAAAATTATTTCTTACACAACAAACAAAATTTCTTTATCTAATATCTTTTATGCTAGGGATGGTTATTTTAATACGTCCTCTAAATGGTTTAATAATTTTTTGTTTACCATTTTTGGCTAATAATTTTTTCACTTTAAAAACAACTATATTCAATCATCTAAAATTTAAGCCTGTTAGTATTAGTCTGATTATCTTTTTTAGTATTCTTAGTTTACATATAATATCTTCATTCCTTCAAACAGGAAACTTAATAGTTTGGAGCTATCAAAACGAAGGTTTTTACTTTTTAAATCCCCAATTTTGGAATGTACTTTTTAGTTTCAGAAAAGGTTGGTTTGTTTATACTCCTTTAGCTCTATTATCATTTATTGGATTAGTAGTACTTATCAAACATAATAAATTTGCTTATATAACTTTACTATTATTTTTTATAGTCCTTATATATTTTACGAGTAGCTGGTGGAATTGGTACTATGGACCATCTTTCGGTCAGCGACCATTTGTAGAATTTTATGGACTAATTTGCATTTCTTTGGCTATTGTTATTAATACTGTTTCAAGTAAAATAATTAAGTCAAGTCTATTCTTTTTACTGAGTTTTTTTACAGTACTAAACCTTATCCAGTCTTATCAATATCATAAATCAATTATTTCTAGTTGGGATATGAATTATGAAAAATATAAATATACTTTTTTTAAGACAGGAGATAAGTATATAAAGTGTCTAGGTGGCAATAATGATATATGGCCTTATAAATCTAATCCAGAATTAGTTTTTAATAAAACTTTAGATTTTAACCATAATAAAACCGATACATTTTGTGATTATTCTAACCAAGAATTTAAAGCTACTATTAACATTCCTACATCAGAAAATCTAATTAAAACCAGAGGACTTTTTGCTGAAATTTCTTTAGATAGATATGAATTAGAGTACAATAGTTGTGAAAATGCTTTAGTGATTATTCAGTTTTCAGATAACGAAAGACACAACTACCATTACTATAAAATAAGAATTAATGAAACACCTGATACCCCAACAAAATCTTGGAAAAACTACACCTACAATGTTGAGTTACCTAAAATTCAAAACCTTTCAGATGAATTAAAAATTTACATTTGGAACAAAGAAAAAAAACCTTTTTATATAGACAACTTTTCTATTAAACTATTTAACATTGGCAACTGACTTAGAAGAAGAAATTTTAAACAGCGATCACTTCTGTATACTCCCTTGGATACATTTACATGTTTCTCAAAATGGAAGGGTTAGCCCATGCTGTAATAATAACCGTTATTTAGGAAACGTTCAAGAAAACTCTATTAAAGATATATGGAAAGGTAAAGAGTTTGAAGAATTAAGAAACCAATTTCAAAATAGTATTCCAGATAAAAGATGTAGCCATTGCTATAATATAGAAGCTTCAGGCAAAGAAAGTATGCGCCAAATTTCTAATCAGAAATATGTTAAAGAACTTTCGAGAATAAACAACAATAACCCTGAACCCATTTATTTAGATATCCGATTTTCTAATATATGTAATTTTAAATGTAAAACTTGTTGGCATGGCAACAGCTCTGCTTGGTTTAAAGAAGGAAGTAAGCGCAATGCTTCTAACGAAAGAATAATCAAGGCATTTACCAACAACTTTGATGAATTACTTGGTTATTTAGATGATGTTAAAGAAATTTATTTTGCTGGTGGGGAGCCGCTAATAATGGATGAGCACTATCAAATTCTAGAAGAATTAGAAAAAAGAGAACTCTTTGATATTGAGTTAAGATACAACACCAATTTTTCTACGCTCAACTTTAAAGATAAAAGCATTTTAAAACAATGGAAGAAATTTAAAAAAGTTCATGTAAGCGCAAGTATTGATGGAGCTTTTAATGTTGGAGAAGAAATTCGAGAGGGCTTTAATTGGAATCAATTTATCGAGAATAGAAAACAAATGATGGCTATCTGTCCTGACATCTATTTTGTAATTACCCCAACCGTTAGCTCATTAAATATTTTTAATTTAAATGAACTGCATCAAGAATTGGTAAATCAAAAACTAATTTCTGTTAACAATATTTATCTTAATTTTTTAGAGCGACCTATTGAATTTAATCTCAAATCTTTATCCACAGAAAAAAAACAAAAAGTTGAAAACTTAATATTGAAGCATCTCCTATGGCTCAATAAAAACAGTGCTGGCACAAGTATTGTTTCTCAATTTAAAAATTTGTTAAATTATCTACACTAATGTTAAGTTAAGAATCTGATAATCAGATAAAATAAAATTGACTTGCATTAATTTTTAACTTATGTTTGCCCCCGTTTAAAAAATAAAATGATTAAAAAATTATCCATATTACTCTTTCCCCTTTTAATATTAATGGGGTTTAAAGCTGATAAAAAAGCTTATCAAATTTTTGACCAAAATGGAAAAAAATTAGGTTATGAAAAACTTTTAAAATCTGTTGCTGAAGCAGACATTATTCTTTTTGGGGAATTACATAACAACCCTATTAATCATTGGTTACAACTTGAGTTAACTACAGATATTTTTGAACAATATAATGAGTTTCTTGCCTTAGGTGCAGAAATGTATGAGGCAGATAATCAATTAATCATTAACGAGTATTTAGGTGGTCATTTAGATTATAAATCATTTTCTAAAGAAGCAAAAGTTTGGAATAATGATAAAACTGACTATAAACCTTTATTAGACTTTGCTCGAGAAAATCAATTAACATTTGTTGCTACAAACATTCCAAGAAGATATGCTGCAATGGTTCATAAAGATGGTTTTAGAGCATTTAATGATTTAAACGAAGAAGCAAAAAGGTACATTGCTCCAATACCTTTTAAATATGATGAAAAATTACCTGGATATGCAGATATGATAAAAATGATGAAGGGTCATGGTGGTAAAAAAGTAGAAAATATGGCTAAAGCTCAAGCATCTAAAGATGCTACAATGGCACACTTCATCTTAAAAAACTGGACTAAAGACAAAACCTTTATACATTATAACGGAGCATATCATTCTATGAACTATGAAGGAATTGGTTGGTATTTAAAGCAAGCTAATCCGGAATTAAAAGTAGCTACTATTCATTGTGTTGAGCAAGATAAGATTGACGAATTAGAAAAAGAAAATCTATCTACAGCACATTATATTATAGCAACACCTAAGAGTATTACAAAAACTTATTAATCGCGCTTAGCAATTAATTCTTCCTCAAGTAATTGACTATCTTCCCAATCTTTCATTGATTGATCTAAATTAGATTTAACATTATTATATTCAGCCAGCAATTCATCAGAATAGGCAGAAGGATCTAATAAGGTTTGATTCATTTCCTCAATTTTTGTTTCTAAATCAGCAATCTGTTTTTCGAGTTTTGATGATTTGTTTTGTGCTTTCCGAATATCTTTATCCAACTGCTTCTTTTCTTCGTAAGTCATTTTATTATCAGAAATAACTTTCTCTTTTTTCTCTGTTTTCTTTTCTTTATGTTCAAACTCTCTTATAGAATCTGCTTTTTTAACTTGCAAAAACTCATAAACACCTCCAAGAAACTGTTTTACATTACCACCACTAAATTCATACATTTCGGTAGTTAATCCATCTAAAAAATCTCTATCGTGAGAAATAACAACTAAAGTCCCATCATAATCCATTAATGCTTGCTTCAGTACATCTTTAGATCGAATATCTAAATGATTGGTTGGCTCATCTAAAATTAACAAGTTAACAGGCTCTAACAACAATTTACATAAAGCAACCCTTGCTCTTTCACCACCTGATAGCACTTTAATCTTTTTGCTAATCTCCTCTTCACCAAACATAAATGACCCTAACAAAGCTCTAACTCTTTTTCGAATTTCTCCGTGAGCAGCTTCATCTATAACTTCAAAAACTGTTTTTTCTTTATCTAATTCTTCCGCTTGGTTTTGGGCAAAATAAGCTAATTCAACATTGTGTCCGAGTTTTAACATTCCTTCATGTTCTAACTCACCTACAATACTTCTAATCATAGTTGTTTTACCTTCGCCATTTTTACCAACAAAAGCTATTTTTTTACCTCTTTCAATAAAAAAATCAACATCACTAAACACTTGATTATCGCCAAATCTTTTTCCTACACCAGCAGCTTCAATAGCCACTTTTCCAGAACTTGGTGCTGGAGGAAATGAAAAGCGCATACTAGAAGTATCTTCTTCTTCAATTTCTATTCTATCAATTTTATCTAACTGCTTAATCCTACTCTGAACTTGAACAGCCTTAGAAGCTTTAGAACGAAATCGCTCAATAAATTTCTCAGTATCTTGAATCTGTTTTTGTTGATTGTTATAAGCCGCAACTTGTTGTTCTCTTCTCTCTTGTCTTAACTGCAAATACTTGGTGTAAGGTGCTTTATAATCGTAAATTTTACCTAAAGAAATTTCTATAGTTCTATTAGTCACATTATCCAAAAAAGCTCTATCATGAGATACTAATACAACACCTCCTGCATAAACTTTCAAGAAATCCTCTAACCATTGTATTGATTCAATATCTAGATGATTGGTAGGTTCATCCAACAACAATACATCTGCATTTGATAAAAGAATTTTTGCCAACTCAATTCTCATTCTCCAGCCACCACTAAACTCATCAGTTAGTCGCTCAAAATCAGTACTCAAAAAACCTAATCCCTTTAATATTGTTTCAATATTCGCTTCTACATTAAATCCACCTATTAGTTGTAACCTCTCATTTAAATCGTTTAAATCATTCAACAAATCCATGTAACTATCAGATTCATAATCTTCTCTTGTTGCTAATTGGTGATTAATTCCATTTATCTTTTCATTAATCTCATTCACCTCTATAAATACAGACTTAGCCTCCTCCATTACAGTATTTCCATGAGCAAAATCCATATCTTGTGGTAAGTAACCAACGGTAAAATCTATTGGCATAGAAATATTACCTCCATCCGACTCCGATTCTCCTGCAATAATTTTAAGTAATGAAGATTTTCCAGCTCCATTTTTACCTACCAAACCAATTCTATCATTTTTATTAATGATAAAAGAAATACTATTAAATAAATAGCGTTCTCCAAAATTTACTGTTAACTCATTTATCCCTACCATAGCAGCAAAATTAACCAAAAGATAACTGATATTTATCAGATTTTTAAAGGGCTTTTTGAGTATCTTTGTAGCGTAATTTTTACTTAAATAAAATGGCCAATCAACTAACAAGTGTTTTAAAACTAAAGTGTCCACAATGTGGTGAAGGTGATTTGTTTTGCAACAAAAACATCTATCAATACAAAGGTTTTTTTGATATGCCTGATAAGTGTCCAAAATGTGGCCAAGATTTTCAGATTGAACCTGGTTTTTATTATGGAGCCATGTATGTAAGTTATGGGTTAACCATTGCAATTACAGTAGCTATATTTGTCGCGATGACAGTCTTTAATATTTTTTCTATAGCAGGATTTATTATTGCTGATGTTGTTATTTTGTTTTTAGCCCTTCCTATTATTTTTAAGATCTCTAGAGCTTTATGGCTAACTATAAATGTAAAAAAAGACAAAAAAATTTACCACTAAAATTGAGCGACAAACGGTATATTGTTGTTGATAAAACAGCCACTTATCACATTTTGGGGAACCCTAAAACTGCTAAAACTATTTGGTTTGTTTTGCATGGTTATGGAATGTTAGCTAAATTTTTTATTAAAAAATTTGAAACTTTACTTAATCAAGATACATGCATAATAGCTCCAGAAGGATTATCAAAATTTTACACTCAAGGGTTTTATGGTAGGGTTGGCGCAACATGGATGACTAAAGAGGATAGAGAGATTGAAATACAGGACTATATTAATTATCTCAACCAATTACATCAATTTATTTGTTCCGAAAATTCAAGCTCAGATTTAAAAATCAATCTTTTAGGTTTTTCTCAAGGTGGAGCAACAGTTAGCAGATGGGCAGCTAATGGAAAGGTTAAATTTAACAATCTTATTTTGTGGGCAAGTGTTTTTCCCGAAGATATGAACTTTGAAAAAGTAAATACCGATAACACTTTTTTACTTTATGGCAACAAGGATGAATTTGCCACTCACGAAAAAGTAAATGAGCAAAAAGGATTATTAAAAAATAAAACTAATTTCTCTATTATAGAATTTGAAGGAAGCCACGACATTCCAAAAGATGTTTTAATAAAGTATACTCATTTAAATAATTGGTAGAATGAAAGTTGTTTTAATTTCTATACTAGCCTTAATAATTATATCTTGTGGAGAGAGTTCAAAAAGGACTAATAAGCCTGAAGCAACAGAAGACTTAAATTACCTAACAAACATTAATGCTATCAACAAAGATGGAACTATTAACGCTATTATAGAGATACCTTCTGGATCAGTAGATAAATGGGAAGTAAATAAAAAAAACGGAAAATTAGAATGGGAAATAAAAGATGGAA
>CBDUPT010000008.1:0-22570 GCA_965369165.1 uncultured Flavobacteriales bacterium
AAATCATTTCTAGAAATAACCCAACTATGATACCTACCTACTTTAAACTTTTGAGGAATGTTTTTATAGATTAAATCTGATTGATCTATTACACTTAATTCCGTAGCAACACCATGGTAAACCTTGTCTAAATTTTCTAATTTACCTCCAAACACTTCTCCAATGGCTTGCATCCCTAAACAAACACCTAAAATTTTTTTAGTTGATGCATATTGTTTAATTAACTCTTTTAGTATACCTGCCTCACTTGGCAAGCCAGGTCCAGGAGATAAAACAATGGCATCATATTTATCTACCTCATCTAAGGTTATTTCATCATTTCTAAAAACATCAACCTCATAAAGTTCGGTTGCTTCAATATAATGAACTAAATTATAGGTAAACGAATCGTAATTATCAAGTACTAATATTTTTTTCATAATTTGACTACAAAAGTATAAGAATTATATCATCTTAAACGCATTAAATAATAGGAGTTAAATAATCCTTGTATTTTTAATTAAAAAAAACACCTTTAAATCTAAAAAAAATTACATTTGTTAACTTAAAATTATCTTAACTTAAACGATATAATATGTCACAACACCAAGCAGAAATTGACGCTTTTATGGCTGGCGTTAGAGCTAAACAAGCTCACGAATCTGAATTTTTACAAGCAGTAGAAGAAGTTGCTGAAGCAGTAATACCTTTTATTGCAGACAAACCTAAATATAAGGAAGCAAAAATTCTGGAAAGAATGGTTGAACCAGAACGCACTATTATGTTTAGAGTTCCTTGGTTAGATGACAATGGAGAAATTCAAATTAACAAAGGTTTTAGAGTGGAGTTTAACTCTGCAATTGGGCCATACAAAGGTGGATTAAGATTCCATCCATCTGTAAACTTATCAATTCTTAAATTTTTAGGATTTGAACAAGTGTTCAAAAATTCTTTAACAACATTACCTATGGGTGGTGGTAAAGGTGGTTCTGATTTTGATCCTAAAGGAAAATCAGACAATGAAGTAATGAAATTCTGTCAATCATTTATGACTGAATTGCAAAGACACATTGGACCTGATACAGATGTACCTGCTGGAGATATAGGTGTTGGAGGTAGAGAGATTGGATATATGTTTGGTCAATACAAAAGATTAAGAAACGAGTTTACTGGAGTTTTAACTGGTAAAGGTCGTAACTGGGGTGGATCTTTAATAAGACCAGAAGCTACAGGCTACGGAACAGTATATTTTGCTAAAGAAATGTTAGCAACAAAAAGAGACTCTTTACATGGAAAAACAGTTGTTATTTCTGGTTCTGGAAACGTTGCTCAATATGCTTTACAAAAAGTAATTCATTTAGGAGGAAAAGTTGTAACAGTTTCAGATTCTTCTGGATATGTTCATGCTCCAAATGGAATACACTCTGAACAATTAGATTTTTTAATGGAATTAAAAAATGTAAGAAGAGGAAGAATTAAAGAATTAGCCGATAATTTTGAAAACATTGAATTTCATGAAGGACAAAGACCTTGGGGAGTTAAATGTGATGTTGCATTACCATGTGCTACTCAAAACGAATTGAATGGTGAAGAAGCTAAAACATTATTAGCAAATGGATGTATTTGTGTTGCTGAAGGAGCTAATATGCCTTCTACACCAGAGGCAATTGCTGCTTTTGATGAAGCTAAAATATTATTCTCTCCTGGAAAAGCATCTAATGCTGGTGGTGTTGCGACTTCTGGTTTAGAAATGTCTCAAAACTCACTAAGACTTTCTTGGACTGCTGATGAAGTTGATGAAAAACTACACGGAATTATGGTTTCTATCCATGAGGCTTGTGAAAAGTATGGAAGAGAGGGTGATTACGTTGATTACGTAAAAGGAGCTAACATTGCTGGATTCGTAAAAGTTGCAGATTCAATGATTGACCAAGGGTTAGTTTAATCCCAATAAGTTATACAATAGAAAGCTCTACTAGAAATAGTAGGGCTTTTTTATTAAAAAGATTTTTCGCCAAAATACATCATTGTAGCAATTATCAAACAAGATATTGTTACACCAACATTCACTGCTATAAGAGATTTTTTATAATCCATTCTTAAAATATAAGCAGCTAAGGTTCCCATATAGGCACCTGTTATTGGCAAAGGTATCATCACAAAAACCATCAATCCCCACAAGCCATATTTTTGAATACTACTTTGAGTTTTACTCTTTGCTCTTTTTGATAAATAAAGTGCACTCTTTTTATACCAACGACTTTTCCATAAGGCTTCATTAGAAAGTTTTATTCCTTTATAAAATAAAGGGTAGACAAATAAATTTGCTCCCCAACCTATTAGAAAAGCATATACAACAGGAACTCCTTTTAACACCCCATAAGGGATACCAACACGTGCTTCACCTAATGGTGAAATACTAATTAAGAAGGTATAAAAGAAATCCATTATTGGTTAATAATTGTTAACGGACGACAATATCGTAAAATAAATTATTTGTTCATCTTATTTTTAGCTCTATTAACATTTTTTATCGTTTACCGGACTCTTTTTTTTTATAAAATATAATTTTAAGCATTAACTACTTTTTCAATTATGATCTCTTCAGTACCCATAGGTAAATTCCAAGGCACTTTATCTCCTTCTGTATAACCTATTAATGCTGACCCCATAGGAGACATAATCGATAGTTTTCGCTTACTTAAATCACCCTCACTAGGTAAAACGAGTTGCATACCATCTTTTCTTCCAAAAGAAGTTTGAATGGTAACAATACTGTCAAGACGCACCGCATTGCTTGGGAATTCATTTTCTGAAATTACTTTTGCTGTTTTTAGTTCTTCATAAAGTTTTCTGTGGCTCTTTTTTTCAATAGGATCAACCGTATGAGAAGTTTCTATTAATTTTTTTAAAATAGCATAATCCTCTGTTGTTACAATTATAGTTTTATTTACAGTATTCATCTTAAATCTTTTTTAATTCATCAATAATTTGAGTTAAACTGTCTTTGGCATCACCAAATAAAATTTTACAATTACTTCTTCCAAAAAGCGGATTAACAGCACCAGAATACCCTGCTGCCATTCCTCTTTTCATCATTATTACTTGTCTGGCCTGATAAGCTTTAATTATTGGCATTCCATAAATCACACTATTTTCATCTGTTTCTGCTGCTGGATTAACAACATCATTAGCTCCAATAATTATAGCAGCATCAAACTGTTCCATTACATCGTTAACATCAACCATATCTTTAATGTATTTATAGTCTATGTTTGCTTCTGCCAACAGTACATTCATATGTCCAGGCATTCTTCCAGCTACAGGATGAATAATATATGTTAGTTCAGCTCCTTTTTCCATTAACTTTTTTTGCAACTCAAAACAAACTTGTTGTGCTTGAGCTACTGCCATTCCATACCCAGGAATAACAGCTATTTTTTTTGAGTAAGTTAATAAGGATGCTGTTTCAACTGCTGAAATTTGTTGTATTTCAATATCTGAATTTGCTCCTTCAGGAATATCTCCACTTGTAATTTTCCCTGCTAAAACCACTCCTAAAGAACGATTCATAGCAGTGCACATTTGTATCGTTAAATAAACACCTGTTGCTCCAACCAATATTCCTCCAATTAGCATTATTGGGCTATTAAAGGCAATTCCTGAAAAGGCAGTAGCAACACCAGTTATTGCATTTAAAAAAGATACTAAAACAGGCATATCAGCACCACCAATAGGAACTGTAAAAACTACACCGTATAGTAAAGACATAACAGAAATATGCAACAAATAGCTTAAAAATGAAATGCCTAAAATATTGGTTGTAAAAAAAAGAACAGTAACACTACTAATAGCTATAAGCAATAATCTAGAAAAAAGTTTGATTGTATTCTGATTACTTATATTAAACTTATTAGCCAATTTAAAGTATGCTATTATACTCCCTGTAAAGGCAATACCACCTAAAATAGCACCTAAAGCTATAGTTATATTTGCCATTAAACTTAATGGCGTATCAATATTTATAACAGCTTCATTAATACTAATAATAAGTGCTGCTGCACCTCCTAAAGCATTAAAAAGCGAAACCAGTTGTGGCATTCCTGTCATTTCTACTTTGTAAGCCATTACTCTTCCTAAAATAGTACCAATAGCTAGTGCTGCTATTAAAAATATTACATTAGGTATTTTAGGTGAATTGGTTAAAATTAAAACTGCGGTAGCTATAATTGCGATAACCATTCCCGAAGCTGCAAAATAGTTTCCCAATTTTGCTTTGGCAGGATTTCCCATTAGTTTTAACCCTAAAATAAAACCAATTGCAGCAAAAAGGTATGCTATATTTATTAATAAATCCATTACTTATTTTTTGCTTTTGAGGGTGAAAACATAGACAACATACGGTGGGTTACAAAAAATCCGCCAGCTATATTTACTGTTGCAATTAATACAGCTAAGGCTGATGCAGTCATTTCGAAATAAGCATCAGATGGAACAGATAGTAATTGTATAATTCCTCCAACTAAAATAATTCCACTAATAGCATTTGCTCCCGACATTAAAGGAGTGTGTAAAATTGCAGGTACATTTTTAATTACTTCAATGCCTATTAATAAACTAAAAAATAGTACATACATTCCGTCTATATCGGAGATATAAAATTGATTAAACATATTTAGAGATTATAAATTTTCGATTTCAGCTATTAATCGAGGGTTAGTAACTTTGCCATTCGTTATAACTTTTGTGGCATTTAATATTTCATCATCATCATTGTTCGCTAAATAATGATTTAAAAAAGAGGTAAAGTTGTTGGCTAATAAAAATGAAGCTGATTTAGCAATTTTACCTAATATTCGAGTATCGCCCACTATCGTTATTCTATTATCAGTAACAATAGTTTTTCCCTTTTGAGTTAATGCACTATTCCCTCCAGTATCTGCTGCTAAATCAACAATAACAGAATCAGGTTTCATGGTTTTAATAGCTGCTTCGCTAATTAGTAATGGAGCTTTTTTACCAGGTATTTTAGCAGTTGTAATTACTATATCTGCTTTAATTACTTCATTAAATAAAATTTCATCTACTTTTTCTAAGTAAGCTTTATCTTGTTCTACCGCATATCCACCTGCATTAGAACTATCAATTGCACCTTCTATATCAATAAATTCAGCACCTAAACTTTCCACATCTGTTTTTGAAGCTTTTCTTACATCAAAAGCCCTTACTATTGCCCCTAATCGTTTTGCAGTTGCAATAGCTTGCAACCCTGCAACACCTGCACCTAATATTAATACATTGGCTGGTCTAAGAGTCCCTCCTGCCCCTGAAATCATAGGTAAAGTTATTGGACTAATAGTTGAAGCTATCAATACAGCTTTATATCCTAAAATTGACGCAACTGAAGATAAAATATCCATAGACTGTGCAATAGTAGTTCTTGGTAATAAGTTTAAGCTGTAAACATCTACTCCTTTTTTCTGAAAAGGCATTATAATACCGTAATCATTTAATACATCATAGGCACCTACAAATGTTTTATTTGCATTTATTTCTTCATTGCCAATAACAGTATTGTAACTTAATATTAAGTCAGCAGTATCTATTAATTCTCGTTTTGATTGAACTATGGTAGCTCCAGCTTTTTTATAATCTTCATCTGAATAACCTGACGCTAACCCAGCATTAGTTTCTATAAAAAAAGCTGCCTCACTTTTTAAATTTCTAATATTTTGGGGTATCAGCACAGCAATATTGCTGTGCTCATTTTCCCTAAGTAAGCCTATCTTTTTCATTACTTTTAAATTATGGGAATACCCCTCTTTCATTATAAGTTTGTTCTAGTCGTTGCAATGCAACTATGTAAGCACTTGTTCTCCAATCGGTGTTAAATTGATCTGCTGTTTTTAATGTTTTATTGAAAGCCGTTTCAATCTTATCTTCTAGCAAGATTAAAACATCCTCTATTTTCCAATTCTCACTTCTTTTGTTTTGCAACCATTCATAATAACTTCCTGTTACTCCTCCAGAATTGCATAATATGTCTGGTATAACATCAATTCCTTTCTCCAACAAAATTTCTTCTGCTTCAACTGTTGTTGGACCATTTGCACCTTCTGCAATTAATTCTGCTTTAATAAAAGGAGCATTTTCAATGGTAAGCTGATTTCCTAATGCTGCAGGAATTATAATGTCACAATCTTGCGTAAAAAATTCTTGTGACTCTATTAATTCAACATTGGGAAAGCCTGCAATTAAACCTTTGTTTTGTTTACAATGATCTAATAATTCTTCTGGATTAATACCTTCATTACTTATCATTGTAGCACTAGCATCTTGCACTCCAGTTAAAATAGCTCCTTCTTTTGCCATAAAATGTGCAGCCCAATAGCCCACATTTCCAAACCCTTGTACAATGTATTTTTTACCTTTTAAGCTTTTATTTTTTAATTTAGCCCAAGCTTTAATTGTAGCTACAACACCAAACCCTGTAGCTCTATCACGCCCTTCTAATCCACCAGAGCCAACGGGCTTACCTGTTACAACATGTAAATTGTTATGCCTGTTAGCTGGCGATTTTGTTGAAACATAAGTGTCAGAAATCCAAGCCATAATTTGTGAGTTGGTATTTACGTCAGGAGCAGGGATGTCTAAATCGGGACCAATATTATCACCTAAAGCGTACGTAAAACGTCTGGTAATTCTTTCTAATTCTGATTGAGAATATTTTTTTGGATCAATTTGAATTCCACCTTTTCCACCTCCATAAGGTAATCCAGCTAGAGCAGATTTCCATGTCATCCAAATAGCTAAGGCTCTAGCAGCATCAATATCTACTGTTGGGTGAAATCTTAAGCCCCCTTTGTACGGCCCTAATGCATTGTTATGTTGTACACGGTAGCCAGTAAAAACTTCAATCTCTCCGTTGTCTAATTTTACGGGAAAATGAACTACAATTTCGCTGTTTGTTGCTGAAAGAATTTTTCTAATATTTTCATTTAAACCCATTACATCTGCAGCATGATTGAATTGCTTCATCACATTTTCATACATGCCTGTTTTTTGTTTTTTTAATGTTTTTGTTTCCATTTTATTTAGTTATTGATAATGTTCACAGTTTATAATTATTTCGTTTTCTGTTCTTAATGAGCAATTGTCTTTATGGTCGCAGCTTGAGCATAAACCAAGATGATTAGTTGTTTCTGTTTGTTTACTATTTGATATAAAAGGCTTTTCATTACTGCCTTTTGTGAAGTGTTCACCACAAAACATTATTGGAGATTTTGCTTGCGACTCTGTATAACAGAGTCCTGAATAAACACAATTGTAACAAAGCCATTGGTTTTTATCCATTTTTCACATTATTTATAGTTATAATAATTCATTTGGCAGCCCTAAGTCAATGGGTATGCCAAACGTAAATTTCTATAAAAAATAAAAATGGTTTTATCTCTAATTATCACGTAAACAAATTGTTATGTGTTATTTGTTTTTCATATCAATAAAATTAATCTAATAGAAATGAATAATTAATCGGGGAATAATTACCCGGTTGGGGCAAAAAGTCTCAATAGAAATTGTTACCATAAAAATAATTCTTACATTTGTTAACCAAATGGTTAAACTAAATAATTAAATCGAATGGTTAATAGTGTAGATAAAAATACTGAGGATAATATTTTGGAAGCGGAAAAAACATAACAGAACTAACCACCAACTGCATTATCGGAGAACAGGTACAAGATAAACTCCATAAATGGTAACTACTTTTTATACAGTTTTTTAAGCGATTTGATGTTGCAACAGAATTAGATAATCAAAAACGAATTTACTACGAGTTTTAAAAAGCATATAGTCTTATAATATATATTTTAAATGAAAAAAACACCATTATTAAGTATTCTCATATTTTTTGTTTTAGGCCTTACTTCGTTTACTACTGAAGAAAGTTATTCTTTAATAATAAAGGTTTCTAACTTAAGAAATAATACTGGCACTGTTCAATTTACGCTATACAATAAAGAGGGTTCTATTCCTGATGAAAAATTTAAAAATTATTATAAAATGACAGTAGGAGCAATCAGTCAAAATGCTTCAACTATTACTTTTAGTAATCTACCCAAAGGGATATATGCCGTTAATATTTTACATGATGAGAATAAAGACGGCAAGATAGATAAAGGATGGATCTTACCCATAGAAGGCATTGGTTTCTCAAATATGAATAAAATTGGACTAGGTAATAAACCAAATTTTTCTAAAACATGCTTTAAGTTAGATTCTGATAAGACTGTCAAGGTTAATATTGTATATATGTAGTTATCTACTATTAAAAAGTGAACCCAATATTTAGGCTCGCATATCTATGAATAATAGCTGATTCAAAATCGGTAGAATTGAATTTAACCATATAACGAAAGCTAAATTTTTTATAATAAAGATTTATACCCGTTCTTAATTGATATTGACGAGAAATAATTTCTTCTTTATCTAAAACAAAGGCTTTATCATTGCTAAATACCCCCCCTTCAAGTGTCGCATCATAAAAAACACCTTGCAAGTTGGCTTCAAAAACCCATTCCCAAATTAATTGTTTTTTTAATTCAAAAGATGTAGACATATTGGTTAAAGACTTATTTTTATTCCCTATTTTCGTTATTAAACCCACTTGAATTTTATCTATCAATGTTCCTACTCTTGCTTCAGCAAAAGGAACAAAATGATTAGAAATCCACTCGTTAAAAAATCCTTTTTCAACCCTAAATTGATAGTCAATTATAAAAGCATTTTTGAGTTGGTTTTCCCAACCTATGGGAGTCACAGAGCCAATAATTTGATGAACAAAAGTTTGAGTCTCTTTTCCTCCAGCAGCTTGCCCCATTATTCCAAGACCAATTTCGTTAGACAACTTCAATTTCTTTTTCCTATTTATTAGCACAGAAAAATTAGTTGCCAATAAGTAAGCTGAATATGGTCGGTCATTTTCTATTGTATTAGGTTCTGATATTGAATAAGGTGTGAATATTCGCTGTTGAAAACCTACCCCACTAAAAGTAATATTTTCTGTGTTTTGAGAATTTAAAATAAGTTGAGCAGGAGTTTTTTTAAAATTTTTATTGGTATATGAAAGCGCCAATCCTGCTGTATAATAATTATCCGTAGTGAATAACATATCGTTTTCTAATTCAAAAATTAAACGACTTTTTTCTTGCGTTAGATTAATTCCTGTTTCTGTTCGTTGACCAAAAGCAAAAAAGCTTGTTTTTAGTAAAAATAGAGCAAGAATATATTTTTTAAATTTCATTTTATTTGATAATCGAGCACAAAGTTATAGATTAACATTGAGTTGTAAAAACAAAAAATATCAGTCATCCCCAACTTTAAAGTTATTAAAAATCAGTATGTTACATATATTTGTTTGGTAATTCAAAAATTGTTCTTATATTTGTTAACCAAATGGTTAAACTAAATAATTAAATCGAATGGTTAATAGTGTAGATAAAAATACTGAGGACAATATTTTGGAAGCAGCAAAACGTGTTTTTTTACGTAAAGGAATGTTTGGAGCTAGAATGCAAGAAATTGCTGATGATGCGGGGATAAATAAATCATTATTGCATTATTATTATAGAAGTAAACAATTGCTTTTTGAAGCTGTTTTTAAACAAGCTTTTGGGTTAATGGCTCCAAAAATTAATAATGTATTAAATTCAGAATTGGAACTGGAGGAAAAAATAAAGACGCTTACGCATAACTTTATTTCGTTTGTTATAAAACATCCTTATTTACCATCATTTGTGATTCAAGAACTTAATAGTAATCCTGAATTTGTTGCCACATTAATTTCTGAAAAGCATTTTCCAAACATTACTGTTTTTAAAGAACAGGTAGAAGAATTGGTGGTAACAGAAAAAATTAAACCAATAAACCCTGACCAATTGTTTGTTAATATTATGTCTTTAACCATTTTTCCTTTTGTAGCTAGTCCTTTATTAAAAGGCTTTACAAGATTAGATAAAGAGGCTTATGATAAACTGTTAGAGGAAAGGAAAACAGAGGTTTCCAACTTTATAATTAATGCTATTAAATTTTAAAAAAAATACTTATGAAAACTAAATTTATTTTACCACTAACATTAAGCCTTCTAATTTTTGGATGCAATACTTCTTTAGAAAATAAAAAAGAAACTGAAGCTCAAGAAACAACGACTGTAACAGCTGAAGGAAATCATCACCATGATGAACAAGAAGCTATCGTATTAAACAATGGAGAGAAATGGAAAGTGGTTCCAGAAATGTTAACATATATCCGAAATATTGAACAAGCAGTAAGCAGTTTTGAAGGTAGTCAAATCGAAGATTATACTGTTTTAGCAAAAACGATTGATAAAAACATTAGAGCATTAACTGAAAGCTGTACCATGGAAGGACAAGCACATGATGAATTGCATAAATGGTTAGTACCTTTTATCGAATTATCAGAGCAATTTGATATAGCCACAACATTAACTGAACAAGAAAAAATATATGCTGATTTTAAAGCTGCTTTTGTAGAATTTAATAATTATTTCGAATGAAAAATTTAATCACCATATTATTAATGCTTGCATCTTGGAGCGTTTATTCACAAGATGAGCTTACTTTAAGTAAATGTTATGAATTAGTCAACTCTAATTATCCGTTAGCAAAACAAAATACATTACTGTCAGAGCAGAACGAATTAGATGTTTCGGTAATTAAAGCATCTAAATTGCCTCAGTTAGATTTTTCAGCACAAGCAACTTACCAATCTGATGTAATTGAATTTCCTTTTAGTTTTCCTGGAACTTCAGTAGAACCTCCTAATAATGATCAATACAAAGCTACTGTTTCTGCCAATCAAATTATATATGGCGGAGGAGTAATTAATAAGTCTATTGATGTAAAAGAAGCTGAATTAAAAGTGAAACAAAAACAAGTTGAAGTTTCATTGTACCAATTAAAGAAACAAGTGAATCAGCTTTATTTTTCTATTCTATTATTACAAGAAAAAAAGAAATTGTTAACCGCTAAAGAAGAACAGTTAGAGGGTAAGTTAAAAGAGGTGAAAGCAGCTATAAAATATGGAGTTGTATTACCTGCTTCAGATAAAATTTTAGAAGCAGAATTATTAAAAATTGAACAACAATCTATAGAAATTGAACAGAATAAAGAGAGCTTGTTTAATACACTCTCAGACTTGATTGGAACAGAAATCGCATCCAATACAACACTAAATAACCCAACAATAACAACTGTTTTAAATTCAGAGATTAAACGTCCAGAGTTGGAGTTGTTTCAGTTGCAAACACGCCAAATAGAGTTTTCAGAAAAATTAATGAGCAAACAAAATATGCCAAAATTAATGGGTTTTGGAACTGGAGGTTATGGTAATCCTGGGTTAAATATGTTAGACAATTCTTTTCAACCTTATTACATTGTTGGTTTAAAATTAAACTGGAATATCTATGATTGGAATGCCAATAAAAATAAACGAAAATCTTTAGAGGTTAATAAATCGATTATTGAAAACCAACAAGAAATATTTAAGCTGAACACGAATATTGAGCTAAATCAACATCAATCAGAAATAGATAAGATAACCCAATTTATAAGTTCAGATGAAACAATAATTGAACTACGTAAAACAATATTGAAATCTGCAGATGCACAATTAAAAAACGGAGTAATCACTTCTTCTGCATACATCACTGAGCTTACCAACTTATTTGAAGCAGAAAACAATTTAAAAACACATCAAATTCAGTTGCTTTTAACAAAGGCTAATTACAATGCAACTCAAGGAAATTAAAAAAATACTTTTCAAAAGTTAAAAAAATAAACGATGAAAAAAATACAAACGATAGGATTACTAATAGCTACAATAGTATTAGCCTCTTGCAACTCAGGAGATGACTTAGCAGATGGTTACGGAAATTTTGAGGCAACAGAAACTGTTATTTCAGCAGAAGGGAATGGAAAGTTGCTTGCTTTTAATATAGAAGATGGCAAGACTTTAAAAATGAATGACATTGTTGGCTACATCGACACCATTCAATTAAGCTTAAAAAAAGAACAATTGTTGGCAACCAAAAATGTAATTAATGCTAAATCTGCTGGAGTTTTGTCTCAAATTAGCGTGTTAAGGGCACAACTAAAAACAGCAACAATTTCTAAAAATAGAATGGAAAATTTAATGAAAGAAAATGCTGGAACACAACAACAATTAGATGAAATAAACGGAAAAATTGATATGCTTAATCAACAAATAAGAAGTATCGAAATTCAAAATTCATCTGTAATTAATGAATTAAAAAGTTTGGATGCTCAATTGATGCAAATTCAAGATCAAATAAGTAAAAGCAAGATTATAAACCCTATAAATGGAACTGTATTGGTAAAATATGCAGAACCTTTTGAAATTACTTCGTTCGGAAAACCATTATATAAAGTAGCCGATTTAAATAGCTTACAATTAAGAGTTTATGTTAGTGAAACACAATTAACAAGCATTAAAGTAGGACAGAAAGTAACAGTTAAAGTAGATGTTGCTGAAGGAATGAAAGATTATGCAGGAACAATTACTTGGATTGCTTCTGATGCAGAGTTTACTCCTAAAATTATACAAACAAAAGAAGAACGCGTTAACCTAGTTTATGCAGTAAAAATTGAGGTTAAGAATGACGGAAATTTAAAAATTGGAATGCCTGCTGAAATGTGGGTTTCTACTCAAGAAAAATAAGATGAAAACATTAAGAAAAATAGGGGCAATTTTAGCTTTACTTATAGGAGTAATGTCAGTTTTTGCAGGGTCTAAAGTGCTGTTTGGAATAGATGCCAAAGATTACAATGTATTAACAGGATTAGTTGTTTATAATGTGGTTATGGGTGTTGTTTCAATACTTGCTGCTTATTTTTTATGGAAAGAAACCAATTTTGGTAAATGGATGGTATGGTTTATTTTATTCGCTCACTTGACAGTTTTTCTTTATCTAAATTTCTTTAATGAAGCAGTAGCTGATGAAAGTAAAAAGGCTATGCTTTTTAGAATTAGTATGTGGATATTAATTGCGTTGTTATCATTGGTAATTCCTAAGTTTTTAAACAAAAAATCAAACTAAACTTTGAGTATAGAAGTTCAACATATTAGCAAATCTTTTAAGGCTGTAACTGCGTTAAAAGATGTTTCTTTTAGCGTAAAAGAAGGAGAGCTTTTTGGAATTATTGGTCCAGATGGAGCTGGTAAAACTACCTTATTTCGGATTTTAACCACACTTCTTGTTGCTGACTCAGGAACGGCTTCTGTAAGTAATTTTGATGTGGTTAATAATTACAAAGACATTCGAAAAAGTGTTGGTTACATGCCCGGAAAATTCTCTTTGTACCAAGATTTAACGGTTGCCGAAAATTTAGAGTTTTTTGCTACCATTTTTGGAACAACAATAGAAGAAAACTATGAACTCATTAAAGATATTTATGTTCAGATAGAACCTTTTAAAAACCGTAAGGCTGGAGATTTATCGGGAGGAATGAAGCAAAAGTTAGCATTAAGTTGTGCGTTAATTCACAAGCCTAAAGTATTGTTCTTAGATGAACCAACAACAGGTGTTGACCCTGTTTCGAGAAAAGAATTTTGGGAAATGTTAAAGCGTTTACAGCAAAAAGGCATTACTATCTTAGTTTCTACGCCTTATATGGATGAAGCTGCTTTATGTGATAGAATAGCATTAATACAAGGCGGAAAAATTTTAGAGATAGATACTCCTGAAGCAATAGTTCAACATTACCCTAAAACAATTTATGATGTTGGTGCTGATAATATGTATTTATTAATAAAAAGTTTAAAAGAATATGAACACAGTTATAGTGTTTATCCTTTCGGAGAATTTGTTCATTATTCAGATAAAAGAGCTGTCTTTGAGCCTAGCGAATTGAAAACGTTTTTAGAAAATAAAGGATTAAAAAAAATTACTGTCGCAGTAACAGAAGCAACTATTGAAGACACTTTTATGGAGCTTGCTAAATAAAAAATATGTCATACCGAGCGAAGCCGAGGTATCTTGTTAAAAAAGAACTAAAAACCAACAAGATTCCTCTATTACGCTCCTTTGTTGCTTCAATCGGAATGACAGTTGATTAAAAATATGAAAAGAGAAAAGGTCATAGAAGTAGAGAATCTCTCTAAAATATTTGGAGATTTTAAGGCTGTCAATCAAATTAGTTTTGAAGTTGGCAAAGGTGAAATCTTTGGGTTTTTAGGTGCTAACGGAGCTGGAAAAACTACAGCTATGAAAATGTTAATTGGTATATCTAGCCCAACTTCAGGAAAAGCAAAAGTAGCTGGTTTTGATGTGTATGAAAATGCAGAAGACATTAAAAAGAACATTGGTTATATGAGTCAGAAATTTGCCTTGTATGATGATTTAACCGTAAAGGAAAATATCATTTTTTTTGGTGGAATTTATGGTTTATCAAGAGCAAAAATTAAAGAAAAATCAGATTTACTTATTAATGAATTAGGCTTAAAAGATGTAGCAAAAGAATTAGTAGGCTCCTTACCTTTAGGATGGAAACAAAAATTATCTTTTTCTGTGGCTTTATTACACGACCCAAAAATTATTTTTTTAGATGAACCAACAGGTGGTGTTGATCCAATTACAAGAAGGCAGTTTTGGGAAATGATTTATAAGGCAGCCAATAACGGAACTACCGTTTTTGTTACTACCCATTATATGGATGAGTCAGAATATTGCGATAGAGTTTCGATAATGGTAGATGGGAAAATTGAAGCTTTAGATACTCCAAAAAAGTTAAAAGAGCAATTTAAAGTAGATAGTATGAACGATGTGTTTTTAAAATTAGCCAGAGGATGAAACGATTTATAGGCTTTATAAAAAAAGAATTCTACCATATTTTTAGAGATAAACGTTCTTTGTTTATCCTCTTCGGAATGCCTATTGCTCAAATTATGCTGTTTGGTTTTGCCATTACTAACGAGATTAATAATGTTGACATTGCTATTTTAGACAAATCGCGAGATGCTACAACTCATGAAATAACGAATAAAATTTCGGCTTCTAAATATTTTAGTATTCAGCAATACCTTAAAAATGAAAACGAAATAGAAGCCATTTTTCAAAAAGGAAAAGTGAAAGCAGTATTAGTCTTTGAAAATGATTTTAGTAAAAAATTAACAACAGATTACAACGCTACCGTACAAATAGTTGCTGACGCTACAGACCCAAATACAGCAAATACTATCAGTAATTTTGTTGGTTCCATTTTACAGAAATATCAGCAAGAAATAAATAAAGAAGTAAAAATTCCTTACCAAATAGTACCAGAAACACGAATGGTTTATAACAAAGAACTAAAAAGTGTTTTTATGTTTGTTCCAGGTGTAATGACTATCATCTTGATGTTAGTTTCTGCAATGATGACATCCATTTCTGTTACGAGAGAAAAAGAATTAGGAACCATGGAAATTCTATTGGTATCGCCATTAAAACCTTATTTAGTTATAATAGGCAAAGTAGTTCCTTACATTCTTTTATCTGTAATTAATGCTGTAGTTATTATTTTGTTGAGCATTTTTGTTTTTAGGATGCCCGTTCAAGGGAGTTTCTTTTTATTAGGGTTGGAAAGCATTTTGTTTATCATTTCATCATTGGCATTAGGGATATTAATTTCTACCATTTCTGAGACACAACAAACAGCAATGATGATTTCTTTAATGGGATTAATGCTTCCTGTAATTTTATTGTCAGGGTTTATATTCCCAGTTACAAGTATGCCATTGCCACTGCAAGTAATGAGTAATATCATTCCTGCAAAGTGGTTTATCATCATCATAAAAGGAATTATGTTAAAAGGTGTTGGATTAACTTATGTTTGGAAAGAAACCTTGATTTTATTAGGGATGACTATTTTTTTCCTAGCATTAAGTATTAAAAAATATAAGATTAGATTGGAGTAAAATCATGTCAGTTCGAATGATTTTACGAAGTAAAATTATATCGAGAACAAATGATTTTCTTCAAAAAAGGATGTTGTTCTCGATACAAAATTCTTACAGAATTTCACTCGAACTGACACTTTTTTAGAATTAGAAGTAAAATGAGAATAATTAGATACATCATACAAAAAGAGTTCAAGCAAATCTTTAGAAATAAAGCGATGCTTCCACTTATCTTTGTTTTGCCTTTGCTTCAATTAATCATATTGTCAAATGCAGCTACATTTGAGGTAAAGAATATTAATTTTTCTTATGTAGATAATGATCATACACCCCTATCAAGAGAGTTAATTGAAAAATTTGAAGCTTCATCTTATTTTAATGTCCTTGCTAGTTTTCCATCTCAAGAAGTTGCAAATTCAGCAATGTTAAAAGGAGATGTTGATGTAATTTTGGAAATTCCTTTACACTTTGAAAAAGACCTTTCTAAAGCTAAAAAAACACAACTATTAGTAATTATCAATGCCATTGATGGTGCTGCTGCAGGTGTCGAAAATGTTTACATTAATCAAATTATACAAGGATTCAACAAAAATGCACAAGCCAGTTTAGTTCAGCCTTCAGACATGAAGAACAGATATAAAAGTATCACTAGCATTCCTTCTTTTTGGTTTAACAAAACCTTAAACTATAAAACGTTTATGGTTCCCGGTATATTGGTTTTATTGGTTACCATGATTACTTTATTTTTATCGGGGATGAACATTGTGCGTGAAAAAGAAATTGGAACACTAGAGCAAATGAACGTAACTCCAATTAAGAAACATCAATTTATTATTGGTAAATTATTTCCTTTTTGGGTGCTAGGAATGGGGTTGTTAACCATTGGACTTATTATAGGTAAAATAATTTTTAATGTACCAATGTTAGGAAGTGTTGGACTGATGTATTTTTATACTTCCATTTACATTTTAGTTATTTTAGGAATAGGATTATTCATCTCTAACTTTACGGATACGCAGCAACAAGCCATGTTTATTGCGTGGTTTTTTGTGGTGATATTTATATTAATGAGCGGTCTTTTTACCCCGATAGAAAGCATGCCAGAATGGGCACAAATCTTAACCGAATTTAATCCTATTAAATACTTTGTAGAAGTAATGAGAATGGTAATGCTTAAAGGCTCTAACCTTTCAGATATTGCCCCTTTATTTATTAAAACACTACTTTATGCTCTTGTAATTAATGGCCTAGCTATTTGGAGTTATAAAAAAACAACATAATGAAACAAGAAAATAAATATCGTTTAAAAACAGAAGACACTTCTTATTTAAAGGGACCTCTTTCCAGAGGGAAAGAGTTTTATTTTGCGATAAAGGTGTTTTTTAGTTTTATTGGTTCATTTCGTAAAATGCACTTTATAGGACCTTGTGTAACTGTATTTGGTTCTGCTCGATTTAAAAACACTTCCTCATTTTATAAAAAAACCGAAGAAGTAGGAACTGCTTTAGCTAAAATGGGATTTGCAGTAATGACTGGTGGTGGCCCAGGATTAATGGAAGCTGCAAATAAAGGAGCTTATGAATTTGGAGGGTATTCTGTTGGATGTAATATTGTTTTGCCAAAAGAACAAAAGCCCAATCCGTATTTGCATAAATGGATTAATATTAACTACTTTTTTGTGCGGAAATTCTTATTGCTAAAATACTCGTATGCTTTAGTAGTTATGCCTGGAGGAATAGGAACGCTAGATGAATTTTTTGAAACATTAACCTTAATACAAACAAAGATGATTCCCGACTTTCCCGTTGTTCTTTTCGGGAAAGAATACCATAAAGAGTTATATGAACACATTCAAAAAATGGCAAAAGAAGGAAGTATTAATCAAGAAGATTTAGACTTATTTTTTGTAACTGATTCGATAGACGAAATGGTTGAATATATTAATGAAAAATCGGTTAAAAGATTTGGATTAGTTAAAAAAGAATATCGCCCAAATTGGTTTTTTGGAGAGAAAAGATAACGTATTTTTTCAAGAACTTGTTCTTATTCCTTCCCCCAAAAAAAAGGAGAGGAATTAAGAAGGAGTATTTTTAAGTTTTTCTCGGAGTGTTTTTCTGTCTATACCTAAAATTTCGGCAGCTTTAGTTTTGTTATTGTTAGTAGCGTGTAATACTTTTAGGATGTGTTTTTTTTCAACTTCGGATAACGATAATAAATTATTGTCTTTCAAATCTTCAGGAGCATTCATCTTCATATAATTTGGTATATCATCTATATCAACATTTTTATCTGTCATAATAACTAAACGATGAATAAAGTTTTCTAACTCTCTAATATTTCCTGGCCAAGTATATTTGGTTAAAATCGATTTTATTTTAGCATTTAGTTTTAGCGGTTTTTTGCTACTTTCTTTACTAAACTTTTCATTAAAGGCATCAATTAACAAATTGATATCTTCTTTTCTTTCTCTTAAAGGAGGAATGTCAATAGAAATAACATTTAAACGATAATACAAATCCTCTCTAAAGGTATTATTCAATATCATTTCATTAATATTAGTGTTAGTTGCAGTTATAATTCTAACATTAATTTTTTGAGATTTAGTAGCTCCCAACATCGTTACTTCTTTCTCTTGTATGGCACGCAATAATTTTGCCTGAACAGCCATTGAGGCATTGGTAATTTCATCTAAAAATAACGTTCCTCCATCAGCTGACTGAAAAAATCCAATTCGATTAGTTGTTGCACCAGTAAATGCTCCTTTTACATGACCAAAAAGTTCGCTTTCTAATAATTGTTCAGGAATAGCTCCACAATTTACAGGAACAAAAGGTGCAGAAGAAAAGCTACTATTATAATGTATTGCTCTGGCAACCATTTCTTTTCCAGTACCACTTTCTCCACCAATTAAAACTGTGGCTTTATTATTTTTTGTTTTTTCTATGGTTGCAAATAACTTTTGCATAGGAGCTGACTTACCAATAATCCCATGAAAAGATTCAATTATTTCTTGCTCATTTTCTGCTTCTATAACTGGTATTTTTTGAGACAATACTTTATTAATAGACTCTTGCAGTTCATCAAAAGTAAAAGGCTTTACTAAATACTCTAAAGCACCTAATTTCATTACTTGTACAGCATCTTCTACATTAGGGTAACCTGTTATTACTAATACAGGAATTTTAGAATAATGTTGAGACATGTATTTTACCAATTGTATCCCACCAATCCCTGGCATATTTAAATCGGTTATAACTAAATCAATAGAGGTGTTTTCTAAAACTTCAATAGCGTCAACTACACTACTTGTAGCAAAGGGGTTTAACCCTAAATCATTCATGTTTCTTCGCAAAAGTTCAAGCATATCATGCGAATCGTCAACTAATAAAACCGAAAGTTTACTATTCATAATGTTAGTTAGTTTGTTTCTATTGGAAAAGTAATGATAAATTCGGTGCCTATATTCATCTTTGAATTAACTGTTATTTTTCCTTTATGATTTTGAACAATTCCATGAACTACTGACAAACCTAATCCAGTTCCTACACCTTTTGCTTTGGTAGTAAAAAAGGGTTGAAATATTTTTGCTTGGTTTGCTTTGCTTATCCCGCTACCATTATCTTTAATACTAAGTGCTACAGCATTTTTTGTTAGCAAAGTACTAATATGTATTTCTCCATTTTGCTGAAGAGCATTAATTGCATTTAAAACTAAATTAAACAAGACTTGCGAAAATTGTAATTTATCCAACCTTATTAGAGGTAAGTTTTCTTCTAAATTTAAATGTAAGCTTACATTGTTTTCAATCAATTGTTTTTGGAGTAAGCCAATGTTTTCTTCAATTTGATTATTAATGTTAATTAAATTAAATTGTTGAGGCATTTCACAAGAGAAGTACATCAGTTTTTTTACAATTTCTCTTGCATTAATTGCAGAAGAAATAATTTTTTGAATGTCTTCTTTTTTTACCGGTTCTTTTTCTGACTTTTTAAGTAGCTCAGCATAACCCAAAACATTTCCTAGCGGTGTGTTTAATTCATGAGCAATACTCGCAGTTAACTCTCCCAGAACAGCTAACTTATCATTATGACGCATTTTAGCTTCTAATACTTTTTCTTTTTCTCGCTGTTCAAAACGCTCAATAAAAGAAGCTGTTTCAATACTTATATTATTTAATAACGGTTCTTCTTCCTCTAAAAATACATGTTTATTATTTTTATAATAAACGATTAGTTCACCTCTTTTAATTTCATTTATAACAATGTCGCTACTTGCAATTGTTATAGAGTTATCAGTATTTTTTTTTCCAAAAACAGTATCATCAAAAATGATATAAGCATTTAATTTGTCTGGGTATTGCCAACCATGTGGGATTGCAGCTAAAATTTGATTGATAGTGGTGCTTAAGGGTTGGTTGTAATTTTGACAAACCTTTGAAACTTCGTATAAACATTTTAGCTCTTTAACACGTTCATTTAAAAGCTCAGAAATATTCTTATTCGTTTCCATCTAAATCCAAAGTTATGATTTCTGTAACTTTGTTACTTTAAATAAACTATTAAATTGTGGAAAAACACGCTCTTTATCTATACCATTACTTACAACATTTAGGTTTATCAATAAATACTGCAAAACAACTTAATGCTTTATTATTAGCTATAGGATTAATTGTTTTAGTTTTTATTATCGATTTTATTACTCGAAAAATTTTACTTGAAATATTTAGTCGGTTTGCTGGAAAATCAAAAACAAATTTTGATGATTTATTGGTTACAAATAAAGTCCCCCGAAGCTTATCTCACATTATCCCTTTAGTTATAGCTATAAAGGTTGTTCCAATTATATTTATTCATTATTCATACCTAGAAAATTTAGCAGATAAAGGACTTAGGTTGTTTGGAATAATTTTAACGCTTTGGATTGTAAGAAGCTTACTACATACTTTTAAAGATTACTTTAAAACCTTACCTAATTTAAAAGATAAGCCCATTGATAGCTATATTCAAGTGTTTATGATTTTCGCATGGATATCAGGTATTATCTTAGCTCTAGCATTAGTTACTGGAACTCCAATATGGAAGTTTTTTACTGCTTTAGGAGCAACATCAGCCGTATTAATATTAGTATTTAAAGATACCATTATGGGCTTTGTTGCTAGTATTCAAGTTTCTGTAAATGATATGGTTCGTATTGGAGATTGGATAACTTTTGAGAAGTTTGGAGCTGATGGAGATGTAATTGAAATAAGCTTAGCAACGGTTAAAGTTCAAAACTTTGACAACACTATAACAACTATACCTACTTATTCTTTAATATCCGATTCTTTTAAAAATTGGAGAGGAATGGCAAATTCTCAAGGGAGAAGAATTAAAAGAGCTTTAATTATTAAGCAAACTAGTATTCACTTTTTAGAATCAAAAGAAATTAATCAATTGAAAAAAATTGAATTAATTAGTAAATATTTAGCTAATCGGGAAGAAGATATTAATAGCTATAATTCTAGTAAAAATATAAATAAAGAGCTACTTATAAATGGTAGAAATCTTACTAATATTGGGGTTTTTAGAAAGTATTTAGACAACTACATTCATAACCACTCTGCTATTAATAAAGAAATGATGATAATGGTGCGGCAATTAGCACCATCATCACAAGGTATCCCTATCGAAATTTATGCTTTTAGTAGTGATAAAGAATGGAAGAATTATGAATATATAATTGCTGATGTTTTTGATCATGCAATAGCAGCTACTCCCTTTTTTAATCTTGAACTTTTTGAATTGCCAAGTAACATCAATTCAGGATACACAAATTAAAAAAATCTTCAAAATACAATAAAGGTGCTTTTATAAGATATTAAGTAAGCTCTTATTTTTTTTTAAGGGTTAAAGTATTAAATTCGTTTTTCTAAAACTTAGATATTATGTACGGCAAATTACAAGCAGATTTACAAAAGGAATTAAAGAACATAGAAGAAGCTGGTCTTTATAAAAGAGAGCGAATTATTACTACTCCGATGGGGGCCGAAGTAAAAGTTAATACTGGTGAAGAAGTAGTTATAATGTGTGCAAATAATTATTTAGGCTTGTCTTCTCATCCAAAAGTTATTGAAGGTTCTAAAAAAGCATTAGATACTCATGGTTATGGAATGTCTTCAGTTCGCTTTATTTGTGGTACTCAAGATATTCATAAAGAATTAGAAGCTAAAATTTCTGATTTTTTAGGAATGGAGGATACCATTTTATATGCCGCAGCTTTTGATGCGAATGGTGGTGTTTTTGAGCCTTTATTTGGTAAGGATGATGCAATTATTTCTGATGAATTAAATCACGCATCTATTATTGATGGTGTTCGTTTATGTAAAGCTGCTCGTTACCGTTACAAAAATAGTGATATGGCTGATTTAGAAGAACAACTAAAAGCTGCACAAGCTCAGCGAAATAGAATTATTGTGACTGATGGTGTTTTTAGTATGGATGGTTATGTTGCCAAATTAGATCAGATTTGTGATTTAGCTGAAAAATATGATGCTCTTGTAATGGTTGATGATTCTCATGCGACAGGTTTTATTGGTAAAACTGGTAGAGGAACTCATGAACATAACAATGTAATGGGT
>CBDUPT010000009.1:0-21737 GCA_965369165.1 uncultured Flavobacteriales bacterium
ATTGCTCAAGCAGTTTTAATTAAACATGAAAGTCCTTTATTTAATATTGTAGATATTCTTCCCGAAACTGAAAGAGGTGAAGGGGGCTTTGGAAGTACAGGTAAATAAATTATGGCACATTATAGACAACAACTTGCAGATAATCTGTATCAAATTTTAGAAGGAGCATATCTTAGTGGAGATCAAGCTGATGTAGCTTTAGATAAAGTTATTACTCCTTCTCAAAGATATAGTTTAGTTATGCAAATAGTAAAGAGACTCCCTCTTACAAACAGAGAAAGAGTAGAAACCTTTAATCGTGCTACTAAGATAGAAAAAGAAAATACTCATATAGTAACTGATTTTAAATATAGAGAGTTATGCATTAAACTCCTTTTTGAAGAAGTCTTAGAATTAGCATTTTCTTTTGGGTTTAATAGAGAAGGAATATATAATAATTTTATTTCTGCTATAAATAAAGTTGCAGATGAAAATATAGAACCTTCTCTTCTTAGTGTTCTTGATGCTATTGTAGATATACAATTTGTAATGGAGTATATTGTAGATAGGTGTAATTTAAATGATATTATTGATAAAGCTCAGAAAGAAGTTTTTGAAAGTAATATGAGTAAATTAATTCCTATGAATGAAAATACCGATAAAGTACTTATACAAAGTGTAAATATACTTTCAGCTACTCAACCTATATTAAGTGAAAATCTTAATAATGGATACGTGATAATTAAAAATAGAAATTCAGGTAAAATTTTAAAACCTATTACATATAAAAAACCTGATTTAGCTAGTATAATTGAAAAACATTTAAATAAATAACATGGATATAATAATAACAGTAGTAATAACGGTAGTTTTAGTTTTAATTATCTTATATTCAATAGGTAGACTACAACATTTTAAATATATAAATAATTTAGAAGTAAGAGATCACATTGAAACAAAGAAAAAATTACTTAGATGTGAACAATATATTGATAGTCTAAGAGAAGAAATTCTTGATGATATAGAAAGTAATTTACATAGAAAAATTTATTTTGAAACTTATGATGGACAAATTGTTAATTATGTTAATTGTAAACCTATTGTAGATAAACAAGGTTATCTTATTGGTTATGATCCTTATATTAGAAAGAAAAACAGGCATACAGATAAATGGCATAATGCTAAAGTATTCGTTAAGCTTATAAGGGGTAAAAAACTAGTAGTACCAAAGAAGTAAATACTAGAAGTATATATAGAAGTAAAGGGAGCTGTTTGTAGCTCCCTTTTTTGAATCTTCCCTGCACCATTGTCTTATTTATCAAAGGTTTGAATCGAATAATTAATATTTTTATATATTTGAGTACCAAATGGAAGCATTTGAGCAGTCTCTCTTAAGAATCTACTATGACCTGAATAAACACCACGCTCTATAGTATCTTCTCCTTGAATAAATTTACCTACAGAATCAGTCCAACCTATAAAGTCAGAGATAATACTTGTTGCTGGTATTAAATCTCTAAGTATGTTTTTAAATTCAGTAGGATTTAAATATAATAGAATATCCATTTTAAGTCTTAGTCCTTGATTAAATAATAAGTTAGTTATATACAATTTATTCTTATCTTCTTCATCATCTAAATTAGCAGCAGCAAGAGTTAACATTAAATGAGCATTATAGATAGATACTAACAATAGTAATTCTGTCATAACTTTTCTCATGTTTGCAACATCAGTTGCACTAAAATCTTCTCCCATATATTCACTAAAGTCAGCATTAGAAAAGACTTTACCAAAAGTAGCACTTCTAACAAATCCTTTTAAAATACTACTCGTACCTTCAGCTACACCTTTCAATCCTTCTAATATTCCTTCAGCATTTCCAACTCTATTTTTATAGAATAACCCAAGACTTCTATATCTTCCTTTTCTAGTTAGATTTAAAGCCTTATCATACTTCTCTTTTTCCCACCTTATAGCAAAACCTTCATACATCCAACTTCTAAATTGACTTAAAGCTCTTCCTACAAATTTTTGTTTAACTGCAAGAGCAGAAACAGGGTCGTAGTTACCATGATTCATTTTAATAGTCTGATCTAAAGCAATTCTAAAGTTACTAATTAATTCTGTAGGTTCTTCACCATACTCATTCACTTTCCATTCACCATTTTCATCAAAAGCTTCCCATAAATCTATTTCTTTGTCTCCGACCTTATATTTCTTATTAAACATCATAGCAATCATTACAGGTGCTTGGTTAACATATTCAGCACGTTGTACAAGATTATAAGGAGCTAACCATTTAGTTTTATTTGTAGTAACAATAGTCATAGGACTTTGAAATAATTCTTTACTGGCATCTTTCAGGACATCCCACTTATCCATTAAACTACGAATTTTAACGGCATTACTTGTAGTAACTTTATTAAAAGTAGTATTTCTTAATACACTATTCATAACCATACCATAAGCTTTGTATAGTTGATTACTTGTATAGACTTGTCCACCGCTACCTTCAATTATATTAGAAATGTAACCGAAACCAATATTAGCTAAACCACTCATTATATTCCAACCCATTCCTTTAAGTTGTATGTATTTTAAAAGTGCATCTCCCCTTCTACTCCATACAGCTACTCCACCTAGTCTATCTAATTGTTGTTCTAGTCCATTTCTTCTAGTATCGTAATCTTCTTGTGAAATTATACCTGCATCTAAATTAGCTTTTAGTTTTACTAATAGATTATTAATCTCTCTTTGCTTCGCTTTATCTTCAGAAGTTAAGACCTTACTCGTAGTAACACCTTCATCTTCTCTTACGTCTCCATAATAAGTATCAATAAAATAATCAAATTGTTTTTTAGCATTTTTAAAACTTTGAGCTGGATTTAAAGGTCTATATCTTCCCGCTTCATCAGTCATTAACTCTCCTCTATTATTTCTTAAATACTCCTTCTGCCTATTAAATACATTTTGAGCTAATTTAATAGTATCTTCTATTTGAGCTTTATGTTTAAAGGCTATAGTTGTAAGAGCATATACTCTTAGTACTTTAGGTAAATCATAAGATTTCTTTTGAGCTAATTTATCTACAATTTCTTCTCTCCATGTATCCATTTTTTCAGCCACTTCTTTTTCAGGAGCTTTAGGATATTTAATAAAATATTCTGTTCTTTTAAGAGCTATATAATCATTTATAGCTTGACTATTATTACGAGTTAAATTAACTCCTAATTCTTTCTCCTCTGTTTCTGTTACAGGGTCACGATTAGTATAATCTACAATACCTTCTTCATTTTTTCTAACCGCAGTTTTCATGGCATCCCAAATAGGAAGTAGTCCTGCTTTCATACCTTTATCTTGGTATTGTTCTAAAAGTACTTTATCTATATGAGGTATTCCATTAATAGCTAATCCTATCTTATCCTTAGTAGGCAAGTATTGTCTAAGCTCTTTATCTATTTTATCAAAATAGTTATAAAAATCAAATAGTTCTTTATCATTTTCTATTACTTTAAAATTATTTTCATAGTAACTATCTTTAGTAGGAATAAATTTTACATAATTAATATTTCTATAATCTGTGTCTGTTCCTCCATAAGCTATCTTATCCTTATTATATTGTTTATAAAAAACATAAGGTGAATTAGTTATAAGCCATTTAGCGTATCTAGTAAAAGCATCTTTTATTTCAAGTACTTCTTCAATAGTTTCAGCTCCACTATATTGAGTTATAAGATAACGTAGATAACCCTTTCTTTTTTCATGGAAAGCGTTTAACATTTTAGTTTGTTCTTCTATAAATTCATTATAATGATTTTCGCCTAATTCTTCTTTTAATTTTGTTTTATAAGCTTCTGCTTTTTCTAACTCTCCTTCTTTATAAACATTTTCAGGTACTATATAATGTAAATTTATATTTTTTGTATTATCCTTAGCCCAGTTAATTAGCATTGCATAAGAAGTCTCTGTACCATTTTTTCTAACATTTCCTAAATACTTCTTAAGATCTTTATAAAAAGCGTGACTATATCTATTAATAAGATGCCCTGTTAGTTTTCCGTTAGCTGTTCTTTGTCTAAAAACGTCATAAAGTTCTTTATCTCCTCTAGCTTTTAAAGCTTTTTTAGTTTTAGCTTCTATTTTATCTATTTCCTTTATTAAAGCGTGTACTTCATCTGTAGTTCTAATATTAGTTTTTTTAAGATGTAGAAATATACTACTAAGCATAGGATTATCTACTCTACTTATATCTAATACATTAGCTTCAAGTCCATTAATATCTTTAAAATGTAAGAAAATATCTTCTATCGACATATCTACTCCATACTTATTAAGTAAGTTTTCCATATAGTTGTTTTCTATAGTTTCTAACTTAACTTCATGTTTAATAGCTTCTGATATTATATCATCAAACATTTTAAGTATTATATCTGATTTTTTATGTCTTTCTTCTAGTAAAGTATCTTTAGAGGTTTTCCAGAAATTCACTATCTTACGAATATAAAGAGCATCTTCAATAGTAACTTTATGCCTAAACATTTCTTCTATCTCTTGCATATCTTGTTTACCGATAGTAGCGGCTTCTATGATACGACTTTTAGTAAGAAGATTATTTCTCTTTTCTATAAGTTGTGTTAATTGTTCTCTAAGTTGTTCTGCTTTTTGTTGTTCATTACGTCTTTCAGCTTTATCAATATTCTTTGTAAGAGTATCAATACGATTATTTAAAGAAAGTAAAACAGGAGATAGTAAACTACCATCTTTAGGAGCTAATTCTTTATTATTTAATCTTAAATCATCGTCTCTATTAAAAACTCTAACTGCTCCATATATAGCTACAGCTTCTAGATTACTTATATTAGTATTTATCCATTCAACGTGTTCTTCTGCTGTTTCATCATCAAATATAGCAAAAGTACCATCATCATTTCTTAGTTTAAGTCTTTTTTCTACCCATTCAACAGTACGAGTTACATTTTTCTTTTTCTGTATCTCTGCCTGTATAGAAGATGATGGAGGAGGTTGTTTAATAAGACTTATAGTATCAGTAATAGCATAAGCTAATACACTATCATCTTTAACATTTATACCTAAGCTATCAAATAAACTTTTAATAAAATCAAAAATCTTAGTTAATATAGATTTATCTCCTTTTACTGTAGTTTCATTTAAAATACTTTGTAGTTTAGTACTTCTAAATAATCTTCCAATAAACTCTTCATCATTAATTACAGGATAAATAAGATCTAATTCCTCTCTATTCATAGCAATTTTTTCTGCTATCTTTTTTCTTACTGTATTAAACTTAATATCTGCAGCACCACCAAGATGTTTTCTAACAGCATCTTCTGCCTGTTTTCTTAAACCTTTAAGTCTTAATATTTCTCCAGTTTTGTTTTCTACAATAGCTTTTTTAGTAAAAGCATGAATAGTTTCCTCTATAATAGTATCTTCAAAATCTTCTTCTGTATCAATTTCAGTAGGATTTATATAAATAGTTTTATTATAAATAGAATGTTGTCCTTGTGCAGGTAGATTATTATCTATAACAAGACGATAATCTTTAATTTTGTCTATATTATTACCTAATTCTTGAGCTATATATGATCTAAGAGGATTATTATTATTAGTAACAACTTGACTTAATATATTCAACAATTTCTTACTAGATGTATCTTGACTATTTAATCCAAATTTTTCTGTAATAGAGGTAGTAATAGGGTCATAAATAACTTCTCCTTTCTTAGTTTCTTTAGGAGTAGTTAATTTTAATGTAACATCAATTTCTTTAATATCTTTAGGTAGTTTTATATTTGTTACCTCTTTTACTTTATTTAAAGATAGAGAACTTTTACCGAACTCTAAATCTGCATTATATTCTAATATATCTTTATGTCCTAAAGTATCTTTTTGTTCCCATTGATTAGAATCTGAATTAAAGAAATATATCTTATACCCTTTTAATGAAGTATCATCTTTTATACTAAATATTTGAGGTAAATATACATCTTCAATTTCACTATTACGTCTTACAATAGTAGCATCATTATAAAACTTAAAGATAGTACCATTTATATACTCTCTTTGAGTATCTGACAATAACACTTCTTTAGGATTATGTTGTAAATATTGATGTTTATAAAAACTTGTATTAAATTCATCTTCATTATTAAACTCAATATTATCCATTTCATCGTAGTAACCTATACTTTGTAGATAACTAAGAGGAATATACTTAATAAATTGATTAGCTTTTTGTACACCTCCAGAAATAAGTTGATGTGTAACTAAATCTTGAGCTATTATCTGAGGCGTATATTTAATATCATTAAATACTCCAAGAGGAGTTGTATCTAAAAACATTTTAGTAAATGCAGCAAATATACCTCTTTCATCTACATTTTCTGCCATATTAGCTCTATATACTATATTACTAAATAATACTTCTTTATTAATGTCAAAAGTTAATCTATTAATAAACTCATTATCAAGTTTACCTTCTTCTCTAAGTGTTTTTATAATATTAGCTAATGATATATTTTCTTTAGTATCAAGAAATAATCGTCTTCTCTCATCTAAAATAGTGCCTGTAGTAAATGTAGAAGCCTTTTTAGTAATTAAAAAACTTTTAATACTGTTAAATATAGTTTTATTTAAAGCTGCTTTATCTGCAATAGTTTCTAAAGGTCGATCTAATACATCAGTAAGTTCTCTTGTAATTTCTTTTACAGCTATTTCATTATAAGGAAAGTACTTACTCCATAAACTATTATTTAGCAGTAATCCATAAGCAGTAGCAAAACCACTAATATTAGTAGGTTTTAAAAAGCTAATAACATTTTGTATTTTATTTCCTTTTTTAATAGAACTAATAGGTACATAACCTTTTTCTAATAATAGCTTAACTTTATTTAATCTCTCTTCTTGAGTTAAATCAGTAGATAACCAATCTCTTATAATAGTAGTAACACTAGCATCATTAGACATCGCTATATCCATAGCACTATTATTATGTAAAGTAATATATTCTCCTAATAGTTTATGAGCATTATATACATTATTTCTTAAAGGTAAATCTAATACTTGATTTTCTTTTTCAACGGCATAAAAAAGGTCTTTACCTATACCTGCACTATCTGTATTGACAGTTGATTGTAGGGCTTTAATAACTTTACCATATTTATCAAACCCAAAGAATCTACTATTAAATCTAAGTAGTAATAATCTTTGATTATTATAAAAAGCAGTAGTAGTAGGAGGATTTTTAATGTTTTCATACATAGTATCAAAATCTAAATCATCATCTGCACTTAAATCTCCAGTCATAGGAAATTCTTTTTCAATAGTTTGATTTAAATCTTGTTCTGTAAACTCAATAGCAGTATCTTCTACACGTTCCTTTAATTCTACGTATCTTCTTATTATAGGTTGATTTATATAAATAGTAATCATTCTCTCATCAAATCCAGAGAAGATTAAACTTTTTATTACATTAAAAGTATATTTATTAATATTTAACTTATGTAAACCTTGTTCATTTTCATTATCAACAGATAGAGTTTGAAAAGCTTCAATTACTTGAGATTTATATTTTTTACCTGTAATAGTTCTAGGATCAGAAAGAGTATTACCTTTTCTTTTTCCTAAATAAAATACTACGTTCTTTTCACCTTCTTCTGTTTGTCTAATAAGTTTTATTCCCGTATTTCTTAGTAAAGCGTTAAAGGTACTATCATTACTAAAAATACCAATACCTACTTCTCCTGCTCTAGCATTTTTATATTTAAATGTTTCATATTCTTCTGTAAGTCCTATACCTGTAGTACTTTTATCTACATAAGGATATATCTCTCTTACTAAATCAGTTTCTGCACTTTTATTTACTAAATCTCCATAACTAACGCCTCTAATTATTTCTGATTGTACGGCTTTATTAGGGTTACTCATTACAGATATTCTTAAATCTGTTAAGTAATCTTGGAGTGTTAATAGTTCATCTTTTCCATTATATCTAGATAACTTTTTAGTAGTTTTATCAAATTCTATATTATATAAATATGAAAACAGCTTATCTGCATCAAAATCACTGCCCATTCTAACTGCCCATTCACTAGGAGCTAATAATAAGTCTCCAGATGCTTCAGGTAAAAATCCAACTATTTTAAAGTAAGTCATTAAGTTATTACCAGAAGTAGGAATCCTATATCCAAATCCTTCTAATAAATCTTTAGGAAGTTTATTTGTATCTATAAATTTACCTTCAGGAGTAGTCTCGACGTAATCTTCCATATTAATTATGTCTCCATTCGCAGTAGTAATTTTAAATGGAACTAAGACTTCATCAGGTTGTACTACACCATTCTCTGTTCTTATAGGTCTTAATTTTCTAGTTTCTCCCTCTTTAAAAGAATTAAACCAATCTTTATCATAAATAATGTTAGTATTATTTCTCATATACTCAGTAGCTTCTTTCCCTTCCTTTATAGGATAAAATCCTTCACTAGTACCTAAAGTATAAGAATTACCTTTAAACTTAAGTTTTCTTATTTTATTATCAACAATAGAATTTAAAAGAGGTTCTATTTTAGAGCTAACACTATTTAACCATAAAGGAGTTTCAAATTTTCCGTCAATAATTCTTAGACCTTTTAATTCATTTATGTTATACTTACGAGCAATACCTTCAGATATAATAATTTCTTGTAGTTTATCTGTATTCCTAATTTCATTGTTTATAACATCATAATCAAGATCTAATAACAATTCATTGTATTTAATACGATAAATTCTATTATATGTTTTATCTATTTCATCTTGAATTTGTTGTCCTGTAAACTCTCCTTCTTTATTTCTTACTTTAAATCCACCTATACCTCTAAAGTTAGCAGTTAATAACTTTCTATTTTGAGTGCCATCTGTAATTAGTTGATAAGGTTTATAAGGAATTTCTTGTTGTATTTTCATCCCTTGTCTTAAGATAGGACTATCATCATCTTTTATAGTCTTAAGTTTAGTGATATTTATAGCACCATTATCTCCCCATATATCATTTATATTCTTAGCACCCACTTTAACTGCACTAGCAAAAGCAACTCTATCAATTTTCTGCTTTACCATAGCAACTCTTAACTTATCTATTTCTAAACCTTTAGTTAAAGTTTTTAATAAAGGAAAAGAAGCACTTTTTACATAAAGTCGTCTTTCTATACCATTCTCCCAGATATTATATACACCTACAAGTTTATGAGGATTTAATACGATTTTTCTATCTTCAGCAGAAAGCATTTGACCACTATTATCTTGTCTTAAAAGACGATTCATTTCTTTAGTTGAAATTTCTCCCTTCTTATTCATTACGGTAAGATGTTCCTCTAAAGTAGTAAATTCTTGTGCATCTGTACCATCAAAATCATAATCAATATCTTTTATAAGTTTTCTGTATTCTTCTATAAAGTCTGTAGTTCGAGTTCTATCAGATAAAACAGCTATTCTAACCATAGATTTCATACTATCAGTAATATCTAATCCTGGAGCTTTATCTGAGGCACGACGTTTACCCATATTATCAAAAGTATCTTCTTGCTCTACAACCCAATCTTTTACATCATAGTATTTTAAAGCTTCGTCTCTACTTACAATAACATCAATAAATCCTGCTTTATTAACATTATCAACAACTGTTTTCCAATGACTAGATTTCCAATAATTAGCAGGATCGGTAGTAAATGTTTGATATACATTAACTTTACCTACTAAGTAATTAAAAGTATAATCAATAACATCTTTTATTAATATGTTATTAGTATTTTTATTTATATTTACAACATAAGGTTTTCCTTCAGCAGTGTACTCTTCCTTTTCTTCAGCAAAACCATAATCTTTCCATTTATCGAATTTTTGTTTAATAGTTCTATTTAAAAAGGCTTTGAAATTTTCTTTCATAAGCTCTTTTTTCTTTGTATTATAGTTTACATCAGCATGAAGTTCATGTTCATCAGTCCATATTTGAGGTAAAGCATTTAAAGTAGGGATATGTAAAAACATTCTACTACCATTTTCATATCCTTCTACTTTACTTTCAGTTGATTTTTGAGCTATTAATATTCTATCAATTTCAGGCTGTACTATTTTGTCAAACATTAAATCTACCATAGCAGGAGTTAAATTATAACCCGTTTGTGGTGCTAACATATCAGAATATTTAGTACCTATAAATTTAAGTCCATATTGTATAGCACTATCAGATAAGGTAGGATAATACATATTAACAATATAATCCTTTCCTTTTTTATTTTGACTAAAAAAGAAGCCCATTTTTAATTCTTCATATTCAACAGGAGTTAGTTGGTTTAATTTTTTACCATTTCTATAAGTAAAATTTAAACCATCAATAGTAAAGTATTGAAAATGATTAAGAAAAGTTTTATCCTCTTTAACTAAAGCCTTTACAAAATCTGAATTTTTACTGTAAGGTTGAGAAGCTAATTTGTTAATAAGTTCTTTATTAGTTTTTAAGTCTTTAATTCTATCAATAATAAATTTATTATTACTATAACTCCAATATAATCTACCTCTAACGTCTCTAAAACTTGTAGCAAAATATACAGGATTACGTCTAGCAATAACTCTAGTAAATTTATTTAAAGCAGTATTATCACTAAATGGATGATGTTCTTCTAATGTACTATTTTTAAATTTTTTAAGATTCTTTAAAAAAACTTTAAAAACTCCATCAGCGTTTCCAAATAATTGTATAAGACTATAAGGAGTTTTAGAGTACTGAATACCATTTTGTCTTATATCTTTTACAAGACCTTCACCAAAATCAAATCCTAAATCTGTAAGTATTTGAGTAGCTTTAGGAATAACGGTATCATCAGAAGTATTAGTTCTTAACATATCCATTAAAACATCTACTTCTTTCTCTATTCTATTAATTTCTTCTTCGTTGTAAATGTATTCTTTATCTTCATTTATTTCTATAAGAGAGCTATTTACAATATTATTATACCAATGTTGTTGTATAACTCTAACTACTGCATTACCATCACTATTTCCTACTATTATTTTACCTTTTTTGTTCTTAAAGCCGTAAACATGATTAGTATAATGTTTACTCATAGCTGTAACAAATTGATTTTTAATAGTCTCGTCTGCATTTTTTAACTCCTTAATTACGTTAAAAAGAAAGGGTTTAGCATCCACCCATTCATCCAGAATTGCTATCATATTCTCGAAACTTGGCTCGGAGATAGTAGAAGTCGTCTCAAAGTTACTGTACGCTAATATGCCCGAAATTTCGTTATATAGCCTATCAAAAGGTACAGGTATAGCCATATTACTAAAGAAATTACTTGTTTTAGGTATAGCTACAGTAACACCATTCTCATCTTTAAAACCTGCAACATCTTCTATACTAGTCAAAAAATTCTTAAGTTCAATGCTAAGTTTATTCCTAGAATCTTGCATAAAAGTACCCATATCATTCCAACTGGAAGTATCTTCTTTATTATCCTCTAGAATATCTATTAAATCAAATTCAGTTTCTTCATCTGTACTTATAACTTTTTTGATAAATTCAATAGACTTACCATTTACTCTTAAGTTATTATAGCTTCTAAGCCTATCTAAAACTAAATTAGTTAAAATTCCATAGTTATCTACAACTCCGTTAATAATAGCTTTAGCTTTTCTTAATGTATTTAATCTTTTTGTATCTCCTTCTTCTACACTATCAATTCTATTATCTAAAACATCTATAGCATTATCAAGTTGTGTCTTTAAAAGTTTAACATGATCTAAAGAAAGATTGCCATATTTATTCTTAACTGCATCTTTAATAATGCTATAAGTTAAATGGTCAATAATTTCTGTTTGTAAAGGTAAAGATACACCCTGAATAGAAAATGCTGGAGGGGTCTTCTCTTTAAATTTAGTAATTTGATCTTCTTTAAGTACAATAGGACTTAATTCTACATCAGTATCATAATCTTCTAAATTATTTAAACCTATACCTAAATCAGAATCTTCTATAATTTGTTTAGCTATATCTTCCTGTGTACTCTTTTTCTGTTCTTTAGTAGTCTCCTCAAATGCAAATGACGTATTAAATTTAAGATTGGCTTGAGCTGTATATATTTGTGTACCATTTTCAAGTTCTATAGAATATATATTAGTAAAAGTATTTTCTTTAATAAAATCTTCATAATTTAATGTAGTTTTAGTAACATCTTTTCCTATTAGTACATGATCAAAACTATTACCCAAAAGATTAGTATTAACATTTAATCTTGAATTTTCTAATACTGTTCTAAGTTTACTGGTTAAAGCTCTAACTAAAGCTTCTCTATTTTTGCTACTATTTACAATAACTCTATTAATATATCCTATACTATTGTCAATATTCATACCCATTCCGAATTCTAAGTTATCTCCTGCAATTCTAACTACTGCTTGAGTCTCACTTGCACCCTCCATTAAGGATTTAAAGGCAGAGTATTTAAAATCTATGTTAGGATTTAAATATAAATAACGAGATGCATATTTTCTTAATCCATCTATAGTAAGAATATTAATATTTAAAGCTTCAAATAAATCTTTAACTCTAGGATCATTAGGATCATTATTTAAATATAGTTCTACTACATTAATAATACTATTTACAATTTCAGGATTATTATTTAAAAGTTTTCTATATAAGGGTACTGCATAAGTATTATTTTTATTAACTTTAAAATATGCATAAGTCCATCCATCATTAATTTCGTTTAAATTATCAGCATATATTAAATTATCTGCTCTATTTAACATATTATCTTTACCTACAGCTAGACGTGCTTTAGGTAAATTTTCTTTAACAGAAGATAATTCGTTATTTACATCTAACATTAAATGTCCGTTACTTCTCGCTTTAATGACTGTATTTAAACTTCCTGTTTCTGTATTAATAATAGTTTCTCTTAAATGTCTTAATTGAGCTTGTTGTTTTTCTACATTATTAGCATCAGCAATGGTAGATTCGTTAATCCATTTTGGAAGATGAAGAAAAAGTCCTTTAACTACTTTACCTTTATAGATTACACCAATAGGTGCATTTTCTATTGGGTCTTTAGATATAATCTTACCATTTTGTTCTAATCTACCATCACCGTATGCTATTGTACCGTCTTTATATATTACTTCATCAAGTACTTTTAATGTGACTTGTGAACCTTCATTTAGTTCATTAAAGTCAAGTACTGTTTCATCTAAAGTATTATTAAAAGTATGATCAAGGTCTTTTTTGCTGACATTAAAATGAAGACGATTGAACTTATCGGTAGTAAATACTTTTACATTTGTTACATAATCTTTAGCTAAATACGCAAGAGTATCAGGAGCATAAACTATTTTTAATCCTTCAAATTCTTTAGAATCTCCTGTATATAAAGAATACCCTTCTTTTAATAAAGAAGTTTTCAATACATCATTTACACTCTCTTTATATTCTTCTGAAGTAACATCATATAAACCAGATAATAAAGTATTAGTAATATCAGATGTTTCTCCTATAATTATTTTTTCTTTTTCTTCTGTTGTATGAAAAATATCTTCATAATCGAATTTAGTAGGATTTTCTGAAACATTAGTTAAATTATAAAGACTTTGAAATTTATCAAACATAGCTATAAATTTAGCTTTACCTAGTCTTTGTTGAGCAAATACAGCTACAGCAGTGAAGTTAGTAACATCAATACCTAAAGCTTCCATTTCATCTAAAGCTTTAAGCATTTTATTTACTCTAGTATTAATAGCTTCAGATTTATCTGAAAAACTAGGAGACTCATCAGTACTTAAATCAGAATGTAAATCTTCTAATGTACTATCTACTTTTTCTGTAGTTTGTTGTTTTATTTCATCTTGTGAATCTTCTAAAGATCTTTGTTCTTCTAAACCTTCAAGAGCTTTAGTAAATTGCATTGTATATGCTCTTCCTTCTGTTTCAGGTAACTGTTGAGCTTTCTTAAGTACATCAGAAAACCATTTTATTTTACTTTCTATAGGAATATTTGAATCATAAGTCTTTTGTGCTCTTTCAGCAAAGTTTACAGCTTCTGGATTATCTTGACCAAAATCAAAAGTTATACCTGCACTTTTTACAGTTCCTTCAGTTTTTACTTCAGGGTCAGGAGTAGGAGGATTATCTACTTCTTCTTTAAATTTTGCTCGTTTATCGTTCTTAGTCTTATTATGTACTTCTTGACTTTTTTGCCTAGCTTTCTCAGTTTTCTTTTTAGCAATATCTTTTTTAACATCATTGATTGTTTTTTCTACCTCTTTTTTATAAGTATCAGAGGTTAAATGAGCATATTCTTTTAAATTACTTTCTATAGACTTATCTACATTAGTTAAACTTTTCAGAATGTCTTTATATTCATTAAAACTACTAAGGTTTTTAATGACATTTTGTTGGTCATTACTTAAACTCTTAAGGTTTTTAATAAATATTCTATTATTATCTTTAATCTCTATATTATCTCTTTCTATTCCTAAATCTTCTAAATCTTCTATAGTTTGAGCTTGTGTAGTATTTAAAGCAGTTTTTAATTTATCTTTATAAGACTTTAAAAAATAATTATCTGCTCTATTTTCATATACAGAATACTTATCTATATATGATTGAGATTTAAAATACTCTTTTTCTAAAGCTTTGATTGTTTTTATAGCTTCATTAGATTGAGCTACATAAGTGTCTTTATCTAATTCTCTTGCTTCGGCTTCTTCTGGAGTTAGTTTAGATATACCTTCAAAGATATTAATAAAGTTTTTAGTTGTTCCTGTAGAAAATGCATCGTAGGCTTGGTTTCTAAGCAAAGTATTTTTAATAGTTTCGGCTGTTGCTGTGTCACCTCTACTTTGAGCATCTTTTAAACTTCTGTAAAGAGCTATATTATCGGCAGATTTATTATATACGTCTGTATTATTTTTAATTTTTTCTTCTTTAGATAGTGCATCCCACCTCTCATTTTCTTTTTCTTGGGCAAAGTATCGTTCTGCTTGTAAATAATTTCTACTTACTCTATTTCCTTCATTATCTTTATACATAGGAAGCATACGACCTGCATTTGTCATAGCAGTTTGTCCTGCACCTCCAATAAAACCTAATAAAGCTTGTTCAGCCCCTTCTGCTGTTAATACATCTCTTTTAAATCTATCTAAAGTATAATCTTCATACATACCCTTATTTTCAGCGTACATATTTACTGTTTCTTCTCCAGCTTCTTGTATGCCTTCATAACCTATTCTACTTAAACTTCTTCGTAAAGTAGGAAGTTTAGTTACTTGGTTAGTTAAATTAGGAGCTTTAATAAAAGCTAAAGCACTTGTAGCGTTTAAAAGTATATTAGCTCTGTTAGCATTTAAAGTAACAGAAGCTCTTTTTGCTGCTTCTTCATTAGCAAGACTTGCAGCTGTTTCTTCATCCTTACCTTCAGCTAAATATTGTTGATACTTTTCTTCTTTAATATTATTATATACATTAGTAGCAATACCTATACCTTCTGCTTGATTTAGCATTAGCATATTAGATAAACCTGCCATACCATGAGTAGTTCTAGCTCCTATATTACTTGCAGTAGCACCTTTATTAAGAACTTTTAACCATTCCAAAGCCTTCCCACCCGAAGTAAGAGCCTTCAAAGAACCTCCACCCGTCAGATAACCTAAACCAACAAATGCAGCAGCACTTTCAACTAACGCACTACCATTTTCCATCCACCAAGCAAAATCTCCAACATTCAAAGCAGTATCAGGATTTTCTCTATATATAGGTAAATCTTCGTTCCAACTTTGTTTTTGTTTTTGTGCCCAGTTATTTAACCAGTTACCAACTTCGTTATCTACATTAGCATAATCTTCTATATCTAATGTATTACCTACCATACCAATAAACTCAAATAAAGTATTAGGAAGAATTCTAGCTAAAGCATAACCTCCTTGTTCCCAATTACTTTGCATTTCAGCTCTATCTTTATCAAGAGTTCCCTGAAAAGGAAATGGATAGGAGCTGTCCTTATGTTCAGGAAAAAGATATTTACCATATTCACTTAAGTCTATATCCTTAGAGGTTCGTTTATCCATAAAAGATAAAGGAACATTCTTTCCATTTTGTAAAGAAGTAACAAGACTTTCTAAATCTATTTCAGGTTCAGAGATAGCTTCCGTAAACTCCTTTGCATTATCCTGTATTTCTTTTATAGATTGTGCCTCTGCTTTTTTAATATCTAAGTCGTCTTTACTAAGATATACAATACCAGGTTCTTTTACAGGATCTTTTTTAGCATCTAACATTACTTAATTATTTAAAAATTCAACGTGAATATGTCCATCATCATAGTCAGCTATAATCTTAGCTATTCCCATATTATTTAGAAACTCTGTAGGTTGATCAGCTAAAGCTCTTAGTACAGGGTTATCTCTAAAATCTAAACTAGTACCTTCTTTATGAGCAGATTGTTTTGCTCCATAAGTAGAATCAGTAGGTCTTAAAGCGTCTGTAACTTGTAAACCTTTTATACCTCTTAATTTAGAAGCATTTTTATAGGCATTAGAAGTAAGTTTAGGTATTACATCATTTCCAACTATAGGAAATATATCTACATCTTTTAATCCATCTATATCAACTTTAAAATCTTCTTTAGCTAACCATCCACCTTTATCTACAATAGAAGAAAAAGTAAATAATAAATCATCAGTAGTATTACCACCTAATGCAGTATATTTACTTCCATATAAATCTTCGTTTTTAACAAGAATAGGGTTTCCACCTGAATCTACGGCTAAATATTTAAGATTTTCTCCTTTTTTATTATTAGTTAAATAAAACTTTTTACCTTGAGCACTTTTTCCTTTATAAGCTTGAATACCTACACTACGACCATCCCAAAATTTAAAAGGAATCGTTATACTATTTTCTTTAGAAGGAAAAGTAAGACTATTTAATCCTAAAGTATGTAAATCTTTAGCGTATTTAGAAGATGTATATATACTTTTATTTACTGCTTCTAAAAGTTCTTTTTCAGAAGGTTTTAATCCTGCTGTTCTTCTTTTTGTTTCTAACATTTGTTTTTGTTGAACTATAGCTTCTCTAAAAGATTGAACATAACCACTATCAGGATTAGTAACAGTAACACTGATTTTAGTGTTTTTCTTTCCATTACTATTTGTTACAGGTATAGTCATCTGTATACCAGGAACATAATCTCCAGTATTAGTTCTTATGTTATCAACAAAAGGTATCATGGTAGCTTCTTCTATTTTTATTCTACCGTTTTCAATAGTAGAGTCCTCAAAATCAGTTCCATCTAACTTTTTTTCTAAAACATTGTTTATAGTTGAATTTGTAAAAGCTTCTGTAAATTTAGTATAAAAATCAACAGGAAACTTTTCTTTTATTGAAGTTAAACTTCCTTCTAATTGTATCCATTTATCTGCTCTTTTACCTTTAGCGTCTTTTTCAGGAGATATAATAGTATGATAGTTTTGAGTATATGGTAGATCATTATCAGAAGTACTTGTATAAGTATCTGCAATCTTTTCTACTTTTTTTCTTAATCTTGATATAGAAGAATCAAATTCATTATTAAGTTTTTTAATTAAACTGTCTTTTAATTCTGTAGGTAGATTAACTAAAGCTTTTTCTCCTTCTTTTAAAAGACTTTCTCTAATTTCTTTTTGTTTTTGTTTTTGAGGATGAGTGCCAGGAAAGTTAGCAACATTTTGATTCTTAATAGTATCATAATGTTCTACTAAAAGACTATTTTTATCTTGTTTTATATATTCTGCTAAGTCTTCGTCAGTTAAATCATTATTTATAGATTCAAGAGCTAATTCCATTAATTCTGCTTCATTTATATCTAATCCTTTAATAGCATAATTAAGTTTATCTGGGTTTATACCTCTATAAAATAGACCAGCTTTTGTTCCAAATCCTAATTCTTGTCCACCTTCATTAGTTACCGCTTCATTTATTAATTTTTTAACTTCAGGAGAAGTACTCATTCTAGCAAAATTATTATTTTTAACTAATTCATTAAAATTATTTAATTCTGTTATCTCTTTTTCAAGTTCTTCTACTCTATCAGCAGCTACCTCATCATTTTCTGCATCAACTTTTACTTCTTTTAGTTCTTTTTCTTTTTGTTCAATTTGTTTATTAGTATCATAAAGAGCAGAACTAAGTTGTTCAATATCTTCTTTTCCGTTATGTTGTTTAGTAGCAACTGTAGCTAACTGTCCCATATTTAAAGTAGAAAAACTGTCTCCACTTCCATCGGTTGTATTAGGAGACATATACTTAGGATTATACTTAATATACCCTTCTTTAGCTATACCAAAAGCTATAGCTTTATCTAACATTTGTTCACTTCTAATATCTCTATAAACATCCTCTGGAGAAAGGTTTTCTTCATTTATCTTATCAATAAGCTCATCAGTATCTTTAACATTATATTTAGCTAGTATTTTAGTAGGTATATAACTACCTGCAAGTCTATCTAAATCTTCAGTAGTCATCTCCCTCCTTTGTTTTGTTTCAGGGTTATATAAAATAGCATCTGTCTCATAATAAAGATCATCAGTTACCCTATCTTTCCAATCAGGATCGTTAGCAGCATACATTCTTAAAGCTAAAGCTAACTCTTTTTCACTTACACTTTCTCCTGTTTCGGTTATTAGTTTACCTGTAGAGGGTTCTACCATAATTCTTTTACCTTCGGGTGTAGTTGCGTGTATAGGTTTACCTGTTCTTGGGTCTACAACAAAACCATCAGCTTTATATCCTTCTACTGCTTTTGCATATCGTTCTGCAAAATTAATGTTCTTAGGAACACTTCTCATACTATAAGTACCTACATATGTACCAGTTTCAGGGTTAAATTCTATACCTTCATCTTTTTTATCTGCATCAGCAATAGCTCTATTCATGTCTAACCTAGAAATTTCTCCTTTGTCATACTGTTCTTGTAAACTTGTAATATAACCTTGTCTTTTTGCATACCGTTTCTGAACAGTAGCAAGTCCAGACTTATTAGCCAAATCATTAGCTAAGGCTTTAACATCTAAAACTCTATTTTCTAAATCTCCTTGCTCTTTCCAAGTATCAAAATTAGTAGAAAGTTTTTCTTTAGCTTTATCTACAATCCAAGCATCATTAGGATTATGAGGAAGTCTATTCAGTAAAGTATCAGCACTATAAATAGTATCCTGTACATAATTATAATCTTCGTCTTTTTTCTTAAACAAAGCTCTATAATCATCTACAGGCTTACCAAGAGGAATAGGTTTAACTTTACCGTAGGATAAGGGATTAAACAATTTTGCCATGACTATATAGTAGTATTTAAATTAGAAGGTTTTGCATAACTCTTAAGTACGTCTAAACCTAATAACTCTCTAAGTTTTTGTTCTTCTTGTGTACCTTTGAAAGCTTCTAATATAGCTTCAGCTTGTTCAGGATCATTTTTAAGTCTTTCTATTTCAAAAGAACTGTTTAATAAAGCTCGTCTAGTTGTACCTTGATTATACATCTGTTTTGCTATATCTAATCTTTCTTGATTAAATCTTAAAGCATCTTTGTAATTTCTATTACTTGTAATATCATCAGATAAATTAGAGATATTAGAAGAAATTCTTTCTGCAATATCGTCGCTTCTATGCATAACTTTGGCTCTATAATCATCTACTTTAGCAAAGTTTCTAGCAGTAATACCTTGAGCATTTCTAACATTCTGATTATATAGGTTAGCTTCTACGTTTGCTTTATTAGCTCTGATCTTAGCTTTAGCTTCACCTCCTCTAAGTCTTGCACTAGTAATAGAAGCTCTAGCAGCATTACTATCTGAAGTATTATCTTTAATAAACTTAGTACTTCCTTCAACTGCTCTAGTTACATCTTGTAATTGAGGGTTAACATTTACCCTTGTTTTTAAAGGTATAATAGGCTGAATAGTAGGTTCAGGAATCTTAGGAGTATTAGCAGTTAAAAACATATTAGTTAAATTATCCATATAAGGTGCAAATTTTTCTAAACTTTTCGTAAAGTTCATACTATTTCCACCTCCAGTACTTCCACCTCCAGTGTTTCCAGTACTTCCACCTGTAACTGAATATCCTCCAAAAACCTTTTTATTTCCATTATCCTCTAATCCCATAGCTTCTTTACTTGCTTCTTGTAAAAAGAATAATTTATTTAAGTTTTTTTCTATATTAGCTAGATTTCTTTTAGCAGTATTTTTAGTAATCACATCTGTATTATTTAAATTTTCTTCGTTTTTACCTTGATTTTTACTAAGTTTCTTAGCAATATCAGCAATACTTGTTTTCTTATCAAGAAAAAGTCTATCACTAAATACTCTATTTTCATTAATAACTTCATCATCTTCAACTTCTAAAAAATTAGGTTTTCCAGGAGCACTTAGCTTAATACCAGAAGTATTATCTATAGTACTTTCTTCATGTTTATTTCCTTCAGCAACTACAGCATCAGACGATAGTTGTTTTAAGTCTCCGCCTGTAGCATAAAACTTGGAGGGATTCGCAAACTTTCCTCCCATAGCTCCATAATAATCTATTTCACCTTCTCCTTCATATTCCCAATCTTTTAATCTACTTCTATCTTGCATAGCAAGTTGACTCTTAGCTTGTTTCTTAGCAAGATTTGCAGCTTCCTTTTGAAATCTTCTTTGTTTATTTTCGTTTAATAACCCCATTCCAAAATTAAGTCCTGCTCCTATTAAAGTTCCCCATATAGCTTTAGGAACAACATATTTATTTGTTTTCATTATCTGTTACTTTTTATACTATTAACTTTAACTTCATGTATATATATACTATCGTCATCAACATTATCCATGATAAGCCTAACTGATATAAATTTACTAATAAATTCGGACTTTTCAAACCATAAAGTAAGCTGATTTATATTAGCTTCTATAAGATTGCCGTTCTCGTCTAATATTGGTGAAGTAGGGTTTATAACTAAATCTCTAAGCTTATTTATATGCCATTCTTTATTTGCATGACGACTTATGGTTAACCTGTTATCTTTAATATTTATAATACCACTACATTGATTTTCATTATAAACCATTATATGAGTAATAGTTTTTTGATCTTCATTTCCACCTGAATTATTTATGGTATCTGTAATAAGACTAATACTATGCAGTAATTTAGTTATATCTAAACTTTGATTAAAAATTAAATCTATATAACTTTCATACTTAGTACCATAAAATAAACCTTTATTTGTTTTATCGTTATGTTGATAAATAGAACACCTATTAATACCATCTATAGCATTTTTAGCACTATAAAGATTACTATGAGTATGGAATATTAAATTAGGACTATAATCATGTTCAGCTATCCACCTCCATTTATTTTCTTCTAGGCTAAAACTTAAAGTTCTACTTTTATTAATAAACAAATCTTTATTATCAAAATTAAGAGGTACGTTATTAGCATAATAAAACTCTCCGTCAAATGTAACATTATACTGAGGGTTATCTACTTGCTCTGGGAATTTAAACACATACATCTTTTTTATAAATAAAAGCCTATTATACTCTTTATCGTAACCTACTAAATGTCCTACACTAAGATAAGGATTGTCTATTCTTCTTTTCTCTCCATTATCGGTATTATAATAAAAACTTAAACCATTATCCCAATTATTCCAAAACCAATTTTTATTTCCTATTGCACTAATTTCTATTCCA
>CBDUPT010000010.1:0-21681 GCA_965369165.1 uncultured Flavobacteriales bacterium
GATGCTCACGCAGACCTAAGGTATGCTTACGAAGATTTTACCAACTCACACGCATCAATTATGTTTAACTCGCTTAAACAAGCTCAAATTAGTAAATTAGTGCAGGTTGGAGTTAGAGACATTTGTCAAGATGAAGTTGATTTCATAAATGGTTCTAATAACCGTATTAAAACCTTTTTTGATTGGGACTTAAAAGCAGCCCAATACCAAGGAAAAAATTGGAAACAACAATGCGATGAAATTGTAAAAGAGTTACCACAAAACGTTTACATTAGTTTTGATATTGATGGGTTAGACCCAAAACTTTGCCCCAATACTGGAACACCAGTTCCTGGAGGATTAGAATTTGAACAAGCAGCCTATTTGTTAAACCAACTAACCGAAAAAGGTAAAACAATTATTGGTGCTGATTTATGCGAGGTTGGTAATCATCAATGGGACGCTTCTGTTGGTGCAAGAGTATTGTTTTTATTAAGTAGTTTGATTTTTAAAACGAAGGTATAGGTTATTTTCGTTTAACGACAACTGTATGTTGCGTTTTAATATGTTTATTAATAGCTACTAAACTAATGAAATTTTGTAGAAATTTCAATTTACGATATAGTAATCAAGTAGCTACATAGTTCGCTGTCCGAAGCAAGGATGCAACTTGCAAAACTTTTAGATAACCACCTACAAAATGAATGGTATTAACTCACAAATTGTCAATAAGTTAAGCTGCTCGCAACCAAAATGCAATATTACAGCTTGTTGTGGTTATTTAATTTCTCTTCAGCTTCATATGCGTCCATAGGACAATTCTTGTCATTATAAGCCATTATAAATAATTCTTCAACGTTATTCTTCAACTTAATAAATGTTGGCTTTTCATTCTCTACAAATTCAATCTCATCGTGAAATACAATTGCTGTAAATGGGTCAAGGTCATTATTATGAATAACAATTGGGTCTCCATTTGCACCACAACCTATCATTATTAATGAGTTCTTCATCAGAAACTTACAAATGTCCGTTTCGGATTCACTAATTATTTTTCCGACACTATCAAAAGACAAAGGTCCTATTTCAGCCCAATTATTAATAGAGTTTACAAGTAAATAGGTTTTAACTGCTTTGCAAATTTTGTTTTTAGTACACCAATTGTCTAATTCAGCCGTTGAAATAAATCTATATATTGAACTATCCTGAGATGTTTTACTAAGAATTTCAGTGATAATATTTTGCTGTCCCATATTAAAATTCTTTATCAATATAATTAACCACAACGCTATTCTATGTCATGTTTCAATATGATATAAAATTGTGTTAAACGAAGGTAGCGTTTTTTAGGGACAAAGTCAAACATTAACAGTTTAACAACTTTCTCTTTCATTATAATGAAAGAGAAAGTAAGGAGAGGTTAATTTTTACGATGAGGCCCTTTTTTACCTTTAGGTTTGGGCGCTTTATCAAATTCTTCTTTAGTAATAAAACCATCAGAGTTGGTGTCAACTTTTGTAAAATCCTTTTTTAAAGGGCCGTCTATTTCTTCTTTAGATAGTTTTCCATCTTTATCGGTGTCCATTTTTGATAAAAGTTCAGAAAAGTTTGGTGGTCCTTGTCGTTTTCCTTGAGGTGGTCCTTGAGCAAACGCTTTACTGCTTAGAGAAACAAAAGCGGTTAAAAAAATTCCTAAATAAATTAGCTTGGAGGTTCTTTTTCTCTTTTTCATAATGTTTTAAGTTTTGTTTCTTTTTTAGACGACACAGATATAAACATCCTTTGGCTGAAAATGTTAAAAGCTGTTAAAACCATTTTTCGCTATTAACTTTACATTCGTACTTTTGGTTCATACAATGAGTAAACCTCAAAATATCTGTTTTTTTAATACTACGCCTTTTTGGGGTGGTGGAGAAAAATGGCATTTTGAAGCCGCTGTGATGTGCTCAGAAACACATCACAACACTTTTTTTGTTGCCCAAAACAAAGGCGAGTTATCAAAAAAATTAGCTTCTCACCCTATTCAACAAATGCATATTTCGGTTAATAACCGGAGCTTTTTAAACCCACTTAAGGTTAATCAACTAGTTAATTTTTTCACCAAGAATAAAATAGATACGGTTATTTTTAATAGTCCTAAAGATTTAAAGCTGGGCGGAAAAGCAGCTAAAAAAGCAGGGGTTAAAAACATTGTTTATCGTAGAGGTATTGCAGTTGAGGTCAAGAAAAAACCATTGAACGAAAAGCTGTTTAAAGAGGTTGTTACTCACTTTGTTTTTAACTCTAAAGCAACAAAAGCCTTATTAGAAAAAAACTTTAAATCAATAATCGATACCAAACAAACAGCTATTATTTACAATGCAATAGAGTTTCCCAATGATTGTCACACTGAGCGGAGTCGAAGTGTAGTTAAAGAGAATAGTAAACCTCCCAACAACCCAATTATTATTGGAAATGCTGGAAGGTTAGTAGAGCAAAAAGGGCAACATTTTTTAATTGATATTGCTGAAAAACTAAAAGCAAAAGGAGTTGATTTTAAAATTAAAATTGCTGGAGACGGTCATTTGTTTAATGAATTGTTAGAAAAAATAAAAGCTAAAAATCTAACAAACGAAATAGAGTTATTAGGTTTTGTAGAGGACATGAAAAGTTTTATGCAAAACATAGATATTTTTGTATCTACCGCTTTGTGGGAAGGCTTTGGTTTTGTGTTGGCTGAAGCAATGACACAGCAAAAACCAGTTTTGGCTTTCAACCTAAGTAGTAATCCAGAATTAGTAAATGATGGAGAAAATGGTTATTTAATTGAGCCAGAAAATACCACTCAATTCGCAGAGAAGTTACAAGACCTAATATACAACATAGAGCTTAGAGAAACGATGGGTAAAAATGCCTTTCAATTTGCTAAAACCAACTTTGAAAAGAAGCAACAATTCCAAAAATTAATGGAATTCATAGAGGATTAACATCTAATCAACAGTATTTCATAAAAATATCCGAACTTTATAGGTTAAAACCATTGTCAGTTCGAGTGCCCCGAATGCATTCTGGGTGTATCGAGAACAAAATGGTTTTAGAGGACAAACAACAACAATTTAAGTTTTGCGTTACAAAAACAATGAGCAACAATTACCAAATATTAATTAGCAAGCTAGATGCTTTTATTCGAAAGTACTATAAAAATAGGCTTTTGCGAGGAGGTATTTATAGTTTAGGCCTGTTGTTGGTAGCATTTATTGTTTTTACTACTTTGGAGTATTTTGGCCAGTTTGATATAACAGGAAGAACCATTTTGTTTTATAGTTTTTTGTCTATAACTATTTATTTGTTAGCAAACTACGTGGCCATACCACTATTAAAACTTTATCGTTTTGGCAAAGTTATTAACCACAATCAAGCAGCAGAAATTATAGGTGACCACTTTGAGGAAGTAAAAGATAAGCTGATAAATGTTTTACAATTAGAACATTTAGCAACCAATCAAAACAACCAGTTATTATTGGCTAGTATTGATCAAAAATCAATAGAGCTAAAACCTGTTCCTTTTGCAAATGCCGTTAATTTAAATGAAAATAAAAAGCATTTAAAATACCTATTAATTCCCCTTTTGTTAATTGTTGGAATTTCTATTACTGCTCCAAAAATTTTTACTGAAGGAACTGATCGGCTGGTAAATCACAACACTTACATTGCTCCAATGGCTCCATTTAAAATGGAAATAACCAATAGTAATTTGTCGGTTTTAAAAAACAAAGATTTTAATTTAGAGGTAGAGATTTCTGGAAACCAATTGCCAGATAAAATTTACATAGAAAGTAACGGAAACAAATACCCATTAAGTAAATCAGATAAAAGAAGTTATTCATATACATTTAAAAATGTTCAAAAAGATAACCCTTTTAAGCTTTATGCTTCCGGTTTTTATTCTCAAGAGCATGAACTTAAAGTAATACCCAACCCAATTTTAACTAGCTTTTCTGTTAATATTAATTATCCCAAATATTTAAATAAACCAGCAGAGACACTTCAAAACACAGGTGATTTAGTGTTGCCAGAAGGCTCACTTATAAAGTGGAATATCAAAACTGAAGATGCTGATCATTTAAACTTTATGATGGGTGACAGTTTATATAAACTTAAGCCAGCCAATCAACAAGTTTCTTTTGCTAAAAAAGCCACTCAAAACCTAGGTTATGCATTTGTTCCGTCTAACCAATATGTTAAAAGTGGTGATACTGTTTTGTATTCGCTTCAAGTAATTCCTGATAAATTTCCAACCATAGGAGTAACCGAAAAAAGAGATTCTACAAACAATAACCGTTTATATTTTAGGGGAGAAATTAGTGATGATTATGGATTTACAGCTTTAAAATTTAATTACAGAATTACCACACAAATAGACTCCTTGCCCAATAGAAATCAATTAAAAACAGTTAGTGTTCCATTTAATACATCAACAACTATTGAAGAGTTTTTTCATTTTTGGAATTTAGAGGAATTAAACATCTTACCTGGTGATGAAATAAGCTATTATTTTGAGGTTTGGGATAATGATGGTGTAAATGGACGAAAATCTGCAAAGACGAGCTTAAAAACGTTTAAATCTAAATCTATTGACGAGCGAAACGCACAAACTTCAAAAAACAACAAAGACATTAAAAAGAATTTTTCTGAGAGCATTAGCGAAGCCAAACAAATACAAAAAGATTTAGAAGAGTTAAAGAAAAAATTAGCAGAAAAAAAAGAAATAGGTTGGGAAGAGAAACAAAAGCTAAAAGATTTGTTGGAAAAACAAAAAGAGCTGGAGAAGAAAGTAAACGAAATAAGAAATGAAAATCAACAAAATAATAAGCAACAAAACGAATACAAAAAATATAGTGAAGAGGTTTTAGAAAAACAAGAACAATTGCAAAAATTGTTTGATGAGTTGATGACTGATGAGATGAAGGAGATGATGGAAAAGTTACAAGAGATGATGGAAAAGTTAGACAAGAATATGATGGAAAATGAGTTGGACAAAATGGAAATGTCTAATGAAGATTTAGAGAAAGAACTTGACAGATCTTTAGAGTTGTTTAAGCAAATGGAGTTTGAACAAAAGTTGGATGAGGTTAAAAATAAATTAGATGATTTAGCTGAAAAACAAGAGCAGCTTTCGGAGGATACTAAAGATAAAAAAGAAAGTAATGAAGAGCTCAATAAAAAACAAGAGAAATTAAACAAAGAGTTTGACAAAGTTAAAGAGAAGCTTGATGAGCTAAATAAAATGGATAAAGAATTAGAGCGTCCAAACGGTATGGAAGATACCAAAGAACAACAAGAAAGCATTTCTGAAGAAATGAAAAACAGTTCAGACCAACTTCAAAAAAACAAAAATAAAAAATCATCAGAATCTCAAAAAAATGCTGCTAAAAAAATGCAAGAGATGTCTCAACAAATGGCATCAATGCAACAACAAGCACAAGACCAAGGTGAGGATATGGAATCTTTAAGACAATTATTAGACAACTTAATTCACTTATCTTTTGAGCAAGAAGACCTCATGGAAACATACAAAGGGATGAACAGAAATAGCCCTGAATATGTAGCAACAACTCAAAAGCAAAAAAAATTAAAAGATGATGCTAAGATGATTGAGGATTCTCTTTTTGCTTTAAGTAAAAGAGTTGTTCAACTTGAGTCAACAATTAATAAAGAAATAGGATTGATTAATAATTATATGGATAAAACCATACATTTTATGGCAGAAAGACAAACGCCTATGGCAGCTTCTAGTCAACAATTTGTTATGACATCAATTAATAACTTAGCCTTATTATTTGATGAAGCATTACAACAAATGCAACAACAAGCTCAACAAAAACCAGGAGAAGGAAGTTGTAACAAGCCTGGAGGTAATGGGAAACCAAAGCCAGGTATGGCTGGTATAAAAAAAATGCAACAAAAACTTAGCGAACAGCTTGAGCAAATGAAAAAAATGATGGAAGAAGGAAAAAAGCCTGGTAAAGGGAAAAAACCAGGAGAAAAAGGAGAGGGGCAAGGAATGGGACAGGGCAAAGGCCAAGGAAAAGGTGGGATGAGTGAGTCTTTAGCTAAAATGGCTGCAGAGCAAGCAAAAATTAGAGAAGCACTAAATGAATTAAGAAAAGAAGGTGGAGGAGCTGGATTAAATGGAATGTCGAAATTAATGGAAGAAAACGAAACAGATATTGTAAATAAACGTATTACCCAAGAAACAATTAACAGACAACAAGAAATCTTAACAAGGTTATTAGAGTCGGAAAAAGCAGAGCGCGAACGTGAGTGGGACGACAAGAGAGAGTCTAAAGAAGGAAGAGATAATGAAAAAAACAACCCAGAGTTGTATTTTGATTATACAAAAGAAAAAGACCAAGAGGTGGATTTAATTAAAACAACACCTCCTAATTTGAATAATTTTTATAAGAAAAAAGTAACACAATATTTTCAAAACATCAATCAATGACCCAAGAAGGAATCGTTCAGAGATTTGAATTAATATCTCAATTAGAAAGTTTATCTAAAATTGAAAACTATGTTGATGACTTATGTGATCAATTTGCTATTTGTGAAGACGATTATGGAAACATTTTAATCGCAATTACTGAGGCTGTAAACAACGCCATTACACATGGCAATCATTTAGACTCATCAAAAAAGGTTTGTTTAAACATTGTTGGCAACCCAGAGACAATAGAGTTTGTGGTTGAAGATGAGGGTGCTGGGTTTGACTATACAAAGGTTCCTGATCCTACCTTGCCTGAAAATTTAGAAAAATTAAGTGGGCGAGGCATATTCTTAATGCGTACTTTAGCCGATGACATTTCTTTTGAAAATGAGGGGAGAAAAATTAAGTTAAAATTCTCTATATCAGTAAATTAATGTCTTTATCTTCTAGCATTTCTTTTCATTCGGAAGGTGTTTCTTTTGAATTAGAAACTGTCAAGCAAACGAAAGTTTGGATAATAAAAGCTATTCAAAATGAAGGTAAAACCCTTGGTGAAATTTCCTACATTTTTTGTTCAGATGATTATCTCCACAAGATAAATCTTCAGCATTTAAATCATGATACCTATACTGATATTATAACCTTTAATTATTGTGAAGATAACACCCTTAATTCTGATATTTTTATCAGTATTGATAGAGTAAAAGATAATGCTAAAACTTATAATGTTGATTTTATAACTGAACTTCATAGGGTAATTATCCATGGTGTTTTACACCTTGTTGGTTATAATGATAAAACAGATGACGAGCAAGAAATCATGACCTCTAAGGAAGATTTTTATCTATCTTTGCTAAAATTTTAATAGACTGTTCCACGTGAAACATTGTTAATATGAAGAAAGAATATGACGTAATAGTTGTTGGGGGTGGCCATGCTGGTTGTGAAGCTGTTGCTGCTGCTGCCAATATGGGTTCAAACGCACTGTTGATTACGATGAACATGGATACTATAGCTCAAATGAGTTGTAACCCTGCTATGGGCGGTGTAGCTAAAGGACAAATTGTGAGAGAGATTGATGCTTTAGGTGGCTATTCAGGTATTATAAGCGATAAAAGTGCTATCCAATTTAAAATGTTAAACCGTTCAAAAGGACCTGCAATGTGGAGCCCTAGAACGCAGAATGATAGAATGCTTTTTTCAAAAGAATGGAGGTTGGCTCTAGAGCAAACAGAGGGTGTTGATTTTTGGCAAGATATGGTTGTTGATTTAATTGTTGAAGACGGAAAGTGTTTGGGTGTTAAAACACAAATAGGAGTTGAGTTTAGATCTAAGTCGGTTATACTTACAAACGGAACTTTTTTAAATGGTTTAATACATATAGGTGAAAAACAGTTTGGAGGAGGTAGAGCAGGAGCAAGACCTTCTATTGGTCTTACAGATAAGCTGATTAATTTAGGCTTTGAAAGTGGTAGAATGAAAACAGGAACACCACCAAGGGTAGATGGAAGAAGTTTAGATTATTCTAAAATGGAAGAGCAACCAGGTGATAAAAATCCTGGGTGTTTTTCTTATACAAAAACACAAAAATTAACACACCAACGTAGTTGTTATATTTCTTATACCAACCAAAATGTGCATGATATTTTACAAACGGGATTTGAAAAATCACCAATGTTTGCTGGAAGAATTCAAGGATTAGGACCAAGGTATTGCCCTTCAATTGAAGATAAAATTGTGCGTTTTTCTGAACGGGAAAGACACCAATTATTTATTGAACCTGAGGGTTGGAATACTTGTGAAATCTATTTAAATGGTTTTTCAACTTCTTTACCAGAAGATGTACAGTATGAAGCAATGCAATTAATCCCTGGGTTTGAAAATGCTAAAATGTTTAGACCTGGCTATGCAATAGAATATGACTTCTTTCAACCTACTCAATTAAAAAACACACTAGAAACCAAGTTGGTAGAAGGCTTGTATTTTGCGGGACAAATTAATGGAACTACTGGGTATGAAGAAGCTGCTGGTCAAGGCTTAATGGCTGGAGTTAATGCTCATTTAAAGAATAATGGAAAAGTGCCTTTTGTTTTAAAAAGAGACCAAGCATATATAGGTGTATTAATTGACGATTTAATCACTAAAGGAACAACAGAGCCTTATAGAATGTTTACATCAAGAGCTGAATATAGAATTTTATTAAGACAAGATAATGCAGATGTTAGATTAACTCCGCTTGCGTTTGAGTTGGGTTTGGCCGATGAAACTAGAATGAAGCAAGTAGAAATCAAAAGAAATAATATTCAAAAAATCATTAAAGATTTTGAAAAAACGAGTTTAATTCCTGAAGAGGTTAATGGTTATTTAGCTAACCAAAAATCCTCACCGATTAAACAAAAAGTTAAAGCAGCATCTGTAATAACTCGTCCTAATATCAATATTAACCACTTGAGTTTGGTGAGTGAAAAGTTAGGAGAAACTATAAAAACTCATACAGAAGAAGAAATTGAAAGTGCCGAAATTTTGATGAAGTATGATGGTTATATTAGAAGAGAAAAAGAGGTTGCTGAAAAAATTATGCGTTTAGAAAACATTAAAATTTATGATGATATTGATTATTCTAAGCTAAGCTCTTTATCTGCTGAGGCAGTTGAAAAGTTAACTAAAGTTAAACCAAAAACAGTTGGACAAGCATCTCGAATAAGTGGAATTTCTCCATCAGACATTTCTGTGTTGATGGTTTTTATGGGAAGATAATTTTAATTTGTTTCACGTGGAACATTCTAGTTTTTTAAGAATAACCATTTAAAAATTCTATAAAGTTTATATTTCTTTTCTAAAGGCAATTTTTAACGCAACACAAGCCTTTTTTAAGCGATTTAAGAGCAAAAAACCCCTCTGTAGTATCACAACCCTAAAAAAGCAAAAACATTGATATAACCAAATGTTTTTAACATATTGATAATCAGGCGCTTGGCTGTTTCTTTTGATTTATTACATTTACAAGACTAAAAAATAGAAAGTGTTTAAAAAACTTGATCAAAAATCTATTCTTATATATTTTTTGCTTTTAGCATTTTTACCTTATTGTTATTTATCTTTTTTTTCTCAACCCATAGCTGAAGATTTTGGCTTTGCTTTTCAATTTCAAGAACACGAAAGTTTTAATGAGCTATTAAAAAATTCATACTTAACGATGAATGGAAGATATGTTTCTAATGTTTTTATGTATTTAAATCCTCTTTCTTTTAATAGTTTTTTAGGTTATAAACTGTTTCCTATTTTATTAATAGCATTGTTAATTTTAGGAAATTATACTTTTATTAAAAGTTTAAAAATCACACAACAAAAAAGAGAGAGTTTTATCTATGGACTTGTTGTCTCAATTATTTTTTTACATAATTTACCAATAATATCGGAGGGGCTTTATTGGTACACAGGTTCTTCTATATATTTATTAGGGCTTGTTTTTACATTGTTTTTTCTTTCAGGAGCGGCTCATTTATTTCATAATTATAAGAATAAAAAAGTATTGGTTGGAACATCAGCTTTACTATTTTTAGTTTGTGGGTTTAACGAAGTATTAACCCTTGTAATTGTTTCGTTATTATTTTTTATCACCTTATTTCTGTTTTATAAAAACCGACCATCAAAAAAAGTTTTTTTAATACTTGCAATATTGGCTTTTGCTTTTGCCTTTTTAATGATTTTTGCTCCAGGTAACACATTTAGAGAAGGTATGTACCCTTCTGGCGGAGATGTTTCAAACACTGTTTTTATGTCTGTATTACAAACATTGCGTTTTGGGTTTATTTGGGTTTTTTCAATTCCAATAATATTTGCATCTATACTACTATACCAACAGGTTATTACCAAAAAAATAAGAGTAATAAATTTAGGAAAAGAAGTAAAATGGATAAGTCTTTTGTTTTTGCCTATTATAATAATTTTTTGTGTTGCTCCACCGTATTGGTATACGGGTATTCTTGGGCAACACAGGACATTAAATGTTGCGTATTTTTTTTTTATTATTGTTTGGTTTTTAAATGTTGCCTTTTGGTCAGAGTTTGTGAAACAAAAAAGGGATAAACTTAACCTTAAACTATCTCAAAAAGTATATATTGCTCTTCTGCTTATCGGAATACTTTTTACAGGTAATGGTTTTAATGCCTTGTCAGATATCTTTTCTGGTGATGCAAAAAAGTTTAACGAACAAATGAAATGTCGACACACTGTTTTATTAAATAGCCAAGAAGAGCCACCCAAAAAAATTGCATTGAAACCTATTACGTTTAAGCCAAAAATCTTGTTTGTAATGGACATTAGTAAAGATCCTAATTTTTGGACAAACCAAGGTTATAATGGCTTTTTTAAGCTTCCATACACACAGATTTATACAGAAGAAATCAAACAATGATAAAAAGACCCTTAAATTGTGTTATTTTGTGGCATTAATAAAATACAAGAATGAAATTATCGATTTTAATACCAGCATATAATGAAGCAAGAACAATTCATTTAATACTTGATAAAGTAAGAGATGTTGTTTTAGATGGAGGTGTTGACAAAGAAATAATTATAGTCAATGATTTTTCTACTGATGATACCGTAAAAAAAGTTGAAGAGTACATGGCTAAAAACCCTGCAATGCCTATTCAAATTTTTTCTCAAGAAAAAAACAAAGGTAAGGGCGCTGCTATTCATAAAGCTATAGAACTTGCAACAGGAGATTATTTAATTGTACAGGATGCAGATTTAGAATATGACCCAGAAGAATATAACTTGCTACTTAAACCTATCTTATCTGGTTTTGCAGATGTAGTTTATGGTTCAAGATTTTTAGGTGGTAATCCTCACAGAATTTTGTTTTATTGGCATTCCATAGGAAATAAGTTTTTAACTTCTTTATCTAATATGTTTACCAACCTTAACCTTACAGACATGGAAACATGCTATAAGTTAATGAGGTCTGATATTGCAAAAGGTCTTAAGCTTAAAGAGCAGCGTTTTGGTTTTGAGCCTGAGCTAACTGCAAAACTTTCTAGAGTTCCTAAAATTAGAATATACGAGGTGGGTATTTCTTACTATGGTAGAACTTTTGAAGAAGGTAAAAAAATCGGTTGGAAAGATGGCTTCAGAGCAATTTATTGCATCATAAAATATAATCTTTTTAGTAAATAAATGAAACGGGTGTTACGACCATTACTTAGTAAATACCTTAACACATTTATTATTCTTTTTTGTACGGCTGTTTTTTTCTTTTTTTTAATTGATTTAGGAGAAAATGTGCTTGACTCAGGTGATGGTATTTTACATTATCAAATGTCAAAATATTCTTGGGTTTATCCTTACTTATTTTTAAACCATTGGGGCAAACCCCTCTTTACCTTTTTATCCTCACCTTTTGCCCAATTTGGGTTTAAAGGTATGGTTGTATTTAACATTTTGCTATTTGTTGTTTCAAGTTTTTTTTTAATTAAAATAACTAAACTATTTAAGGAGAAAAATGGCTGGCTTGTTGTTTTACTTTGTTTTGCTGCACCAACTTATTTCGCTTCTGTATTGTCTGGTATGACAGAGGTTTTAATGAGCACAACACTTATTCTAAGCCTTTATTATTATTTAAAAGAGAGTTTTATAATAGGAACTTTAATATTGTCGTTCTCATTACTCGCTCGACCCGAGAGCAACATTATTATTCCATTTTTCATACTTTATTTGCTTTATAAAAAGCAGTTTAAGGCTCTTCCATTTGTTTTTGTTGGGTTTATAGTTTTCAGTTTTGCAGGGTCTTTTTTTTATGACAATTTTTTCTGGATAATAACAGAAAGGCCTTATTCAAGTAAAGGAACTTATGGGAGTGGAAGTTTTTTCCATTTTATAGGGGGTTATAACCAAATATTAGGATTTATAGGGACCGCATTGTTTGTTTTAGGAACAAGTCTTTTGTTTGTAAAAAAACAATATGAGCAAAAAAGGAATGCGATTTTTATTTTAATCCTTTTCCCAGCAGTTTCAGTTCTCTTGGTTCATTCCCTTGTTTGGTGGAAAGGCTTACAAGGTTCTGCAGGATATTATAGAGTTCTTTCTACTGTTATCCCTTTGTTTGCTCTTATTTCTTTCTTTGGTCTAAATAGACTTCATTTATGTTTAAAAAAAAGTGTTAATATAATATCTAAACAGCTCTTTTTGCTTTTCACTTCTGTGTTAATATTGCTAGGTGGTTTGATAAGCTCACAAATAGATAATAGATTAAGGCCTGAACAAGAAGTGTTAAATAAAGCTGCTAATTGGTATAAACAATATGGAGCAAACAAACGAATATATTATTTACCACCATACTTTTCTTATAGAGCAGACATTGACCCATTTTCTTTAGATGGGACAAGAGATAATATGAAATATTTTGGAGATAAAAATAAGCCGTCAAACAATATGAAGGATGGAGAGTTTTTGTTGTGGGATGGAGAGTTTTCTGTGATTGAAGGAGGAATATCTTTGGAGGATTGTGTTAATGATGAAGACTTAGTGTCCATAAATACTTTTTATCCTAAAGAGCATATTTATATTTATGGAAAACTTTATTCAGCAAGAATCTTTAAAAAGATAAATATCAATAATGAAATTAAAAGTCAGACCGTCAATCGTTTAAACAAACAGTGGGTTTTAACTTCTAAAAACCTACAGGTTGTGGAAAATACAGATGAGTTTATTGGGTTGTTTCATGCTGACAATAAAACCTCCCAAAAGGAAATCATTTTACAATATGATTTTAGTTGTAAAATAAAGCTGCCGGCAGAATATGAAAATAAAAAACTAAAATTAGTTTATAAATGGGAAACTTTAGGTGAGGGTGTTTTTTACGATTCAAAAGATGTTGAAATAAAAGAAGGCGGAGAATTTGACTTTGAATTTATATCTAATTCTTCATGTTATCATAACTCAGAGTTCAGTATGTATTTTTGGAATATAAACAGGGTTCCGATAACATTATCAGAATTAGATTTTTCAGTTAAGTCTTTTTAAATATATGGGGTTATTAAGTGTTTGGAGCTTTAACAACAACATATTCACAAAGTGTAAACTGTTTAATTTTAAAAGGAGCTCCTTTTTTTATTAATTTATACCCGTATTGATTTGTGGTTTCAGGAAAAGAGTTTAACCAAGCATAACTATTTAAGTATATTTTGGGGGAGTTGAAGGCTGTTTTTATTTCTTTTTTATTTCTTATTGTTGCGCCATCATGCGGGATACCAATTATTTTCTCTGGAAACAAAGATGAAATCTCATATGTATACCAGTACGAACCAATTAAGGAACAGTTTCCTAATGAATCAAACTCTTGAAGACTTGATACTACGCTTGGTTTTTTTTCAAAAGATGCATAGTGTAATTCAACACTACTTAATATTGAAGTAATAGCGAAAACACTAAATAGTATTTTATAATTTTTTGCAACTAAGTAACAAGCAAGAAATATAAAAGAAACATAAGAATCAACAAAATATCTAGAGGGGATATCGTTTAGGAACACCCAGTGAGAGATTAAGCAAATAAGGAGAGTAAAGAATAGGTTAGCAAGAAAAAACACGCTTATACTTGATTTAAATATTTTTTTTCTAGCGTAAACGATTGTAACAATTATTAATATGCTAAAAGCTATAATTAGAGAGTTCAGCTCATTAAAGCCTATTAATACATTGTATAAGTTGCTAAAAATTTCTTTTAAAACATAAACAGTCTCATCATAGTTATTAAAAATAATTTCATTATACCTTTCACTTTTTTCTGAGTGTTGTTTAAAAAGATAAATAATACCAACAATAATGGACAAGCCAATTGATGAAGTAGATAATGATTTTATAGAGGTTTTCAAGCCCTCGCTCTTGTAAAGAATAATATGAGTAATGCTTAAATAAATAATAATGGATATTAATGATAAATCAGAGATCCATATGGAAATAAAAAACAATAAAAAAGCTATTAATTTTTTAACCTTGTTCTTTTGTTTATAGTGGTAGATTCCAGCAATTAAGAAACTTAAAGAGACCCCTTGGGGCATTCCTTCTTGAACTATATTTATAAAAGAGTGCAATGGAAAAAACCAAAGAACACAAAAAATTACTTTAGAAAAGGTGTTATCAAAAAACTTTGTAAAATAGTAAGCCCCAAAGCATAAAATTGAATATTGAACAATGGACACAATAAATATGTGGTTTGTTTTAAAAAGGAGGTAAATAATATGAGAGACCATCGGAACGAAGCTTCCCAATCGGTCTTGCCCCCAATAATAAAAATCGCTAGTAAAATCAAACTTTACTGACATTAGCAAATGAACACCAGTGTCTCCACCTAAAAAAGGGGTAAAAAGAGGTGAGTGGTGAAAAAATGATATTAATGCAAGCGTAAAGAATAAAATTGCGAAAAAATGACGTGCTAAAAATATTTTAAGAATTGATAACATATTCAGTTTTTGATAACAGGTTTAAGCGTTATATCATCTAAAACTCTACCATTTCCAAGGTATTTATTTTTTAACATTATTTCTACAGTTTCCATTTTTACCGCAGTTACTTTTATTTTAAAGTTTAGTTTCGTCAAAACGTTTGTCCAGCCTGTTTTTAAATTAAATGTTCCATCAGGCTTTGTAAAGGTAGTGTAGGTTGATTTACTTATTTCGTTGTATATTTTTACAATAGCATGTTTTATGGGTTTACCATTAGAACCTATAACCCTCCCTTTAATATGGTGGTGAGGAGGTAAATAATCTATATTATAAAAAACAGTTTCACTAGGCATGGGTAATTTGTTTCCAAAACCAACATTGTATGGGTTCTTCTCTTCAAGAAACTCTTTGAATGGTAATCTTTGTATATCATGCTTCAGTTCGCCAATAATTGTATCTTTTTTACTATTTAAATAATATTTACCTTCTTTATTGTTTACCAAACCATAACAAGAGGCACTGCAGGTCCCTTCAATTTGTCCTGGTTTAAAATCCATATCTTGGTAGCTCCACCATGAATATCCACTAGCGCCTGCAGACCTATACTTGTTTAAAGAATATGACATAAAATACAATTGGTCTTCAATTGTTCCTGAAGAATAATTAAGTGGGTCGCAGTTCTCTGCTGTATTCAACCCTGTTTCTCCAACAATCCAAGGCTTGGTTATGTTTTCTTGCACCCAATATAACTTGGCCTCAAAACGCTCTAAAAGGCTTAAGTTTCTTGATCCATAAGGATAAATATGAAAAGACAAAAAATCTACATCCATTAATTCAGGGTCCCATTCGTCAACAATTTTGTAGTGACTTAAACCAATTGTTGTTAAGTGGTTGCTAGACCCTTTTTTTATTGATTGATTGTACCCTTGAACAAAAGAGGTTGTTTGCGTTTTGGTATATTCTCCCCTATCAAAATATAAAGGCTCATTAAACAAGTCATAAGCCATTAAAGCTTTTTCATTTTTAAGCTCTTTTGCTACTTGATAATAAAAATTATTGGTGTTTTCTGATTGAGTTTCAATCGCGCTTAATAAAAGGATTACTCTTAGGTTCGCTTTTTCTGCCATTTTAATAACATCTTTCATTAAAGGAACTAGCCCTTCTTTTATATTTTTATTTCCTTCATCAGAGTTTGATATATCAACATTTCCCCATGTATGAAACCCTTTATAAAAATCTGTAGCAGTAAAGCCTGTTAATCGAACACTATTAAACCCCATATCGCTAATGGAGTAAAAATGAGCCTGTATTATTTTATGAGTTTCTAGAGAGTTGTTTCCCCAAGGGAGAATGTTTTCTTCATCATACTTAGGGTGATAACCAGCTCTTGGAGTAGCAAAAAATTGATTGTTTTTAGCATTATGAATATCCATGGAGTAGTTCATTACCATAGGGTAAAAGTCAAACTCACCATCTTTAAATGTTTTTTCATTTAAAGAGATATAATTTATAAAACCATCGTTGTTACGCTGTATTTTTTGGTCTTCTTCACAAGAGAAAAAAACAATTATAAGACAAAATAATAAAAAATTTTTCATTCGTGTTTTTGTTTTTCTGCCCATTCTCTAGCTGTAATAGACAACATTGAGTCAGTTGAAATATCTCTTTCTTCAGCTTGATTTTTCAGGTTTTCCATCCACTTTCTGTCTAATCGAATTCTTTTAAGGTAGTAACTATAATCTTTTTTGCTGGGGTTAAAAGTGCTTTTTGTGTTTTTTGTTTTAAAGTTAGCATCATTATAAATAACAATATTTAGCAACCAAATGATTAAAAGGACAATTGTAGCTATTGATATAATTTTTTTCAACTTTTATTTCATTAATTCTTTATCCAAAAATACCAATCGGTTTTTAATCCAATTTTTTAAGTATTCAATTTCTTCTTGATGAGTTTTTCCCAAAAAGTGGTTGGGCCAAAAATCTTCAGATTCTAACACTGTCCATTTTAAAAAATTATTAGTTGTAGATGGTTCGCAAATGCTATTTAACTCATCAATGGTATTGTAAATGTTGGAATTAGAAAGGCTTGTTTTTCGTAAGGTTGAGTAACGCTGTTTTAAGGTATTGTTAAATGTGCTATCCTTTAGTAGTGTGTGCCAATAAAAAGGAACAAATTTATCTACATTGTACACATAACCTTCGGTTTTGTAACCATCATGATAATTGGCTAGCCCAAATGAAAAGTTATAGTCCCATATTGGACCAATATAAAACTTAGGATTTTCAGTATTTATGTCTGGGTTGTACATAAAAGTGCTCAAACGGTATCCATCAATGTTTCTACTCACCTCTGTTATAATTAAGTAGTCAACAAAACTATTAATGTCTAAATATTCTAAATAGTTGTCTTTTTCATATAAATGTTGCTCAAACAATGAGTATTGTTCTTTTATTGTTTTTAAAGCGTTTGTGCCAAGCTTTTTTTGTTTTGGCGAATAGACTCCATAATAAAGGTTGTGAGCTGTTGTGTCGTTCGGAAAAGAAGCCTGTATAGTGTTTCTGTCTATCTCTAACACATAGCCACCACTCATTTTGGTTTCATCTTTTTTATCAACTTTTAGTTTAGTAATGTTTAAGTGCTCTTTTCCAATTTGAATTTTTTCCGTTAGCAAGTAAATACCTTGGTAATTGTTATTAATAACTAGCTCAATAAATTTAGTTTTAGGCGTGTAGTTTCCCATTTGGCGATATAGGGAATATGCCAATGCATTTCTAACTAATGATTTGTCAGCGTATGGCCCATATAGCACCCATTTTTTAGAGCTTGGCAAACCAATCAGGCTGTCTTTTGTTTCCAGTTTAAAGCTATAAGATTTCTTAGCAAATGATTGTGAGGTGTTTCCCCTTCTTTCAATACCAATTTTATAGCCAATAGTTGAATCTGACAAAAGGTTTGTTCCATTATTGTTTTGTGCTATTGTTAAAAAAGCGTTTGTTTTAGGCTCATCAGGAATAACCTTATTAAAGGTGTTTATTTTAAAAATAGGCAATGTTGATGAAGAGAAATTAGCTTTAGGTTTTTCTATTTTATAATTAGTGTCAAACCCATTTTTGTTCCCCTCTACTAAAAAAGCTAAAGGGTTGTTGTTTGTTTTTATAGCTTTAAAATCAGCAAGATTATAAACAACAATAGAAATAGTGTTAGGGCCATTTTTTAATAGTTGATGGGGAATTATAACCTCTCTGTTTCTCCAATACGCTGTAATGGTAATATCTTTTTGGTTATGATCTTCAGAAAATGGGGTTATTAAATCTTTGTTTACGTCTATCCAAAAGCTATTATTCACATAAATTTTGGCGGAATATTTATAGTTAAAAGTTAAACTTCCTTTTTTGATGGAAGCAACATCTGCTATATTTATGGTGGTTTGAAGAATTAGGTTTTTATTCTTTAATTCAGAATTAATTGTAAGCTCATCTTTTTGTAATTGAAATGCGACATCTTTAAGGTTCGTTGTACTAGTTTCCTCAAAACTATAGTGCCAAAAATGCTCTTTTTTAACGGCCAACTTCCATTTTTCTGAAAAGAAATACCAATACCCAGCAAACACCAAAAATATAGCTAGAAAAAGAACAATGTATTTTTTTACTTTAACAGACATTAATTGGTGATTAAAATCCATTTTTTAAGTGTGCGATCATTAACACCGTTAGATTTAAAAGTAACATCTTCACTTTTTGAGCTAGATGCATTATATTGGTATTCGTCCATAATATCGCCACCAGCATTAACTAATTTAATTGTGGTTTTTTCTCCATTCAACTTAGGAAGCCCGCCAATTATATGGTTAAAAGCATAAATTTTTGTAAAGTCTAAATATTTATTGGTTACAAATAAATTGCCCATTCGGGTTAGTTTTGTTCCTATTGGGAATACAAATGTTTTTTCTTTATTTTCTTGAGTGATGATAATTTTATAGCGTGAAATATCTAATGGTAAGTTATAGTTGTTAATGATTTCAATATAGTCTCCACAGTTTTTGTCTTGGGATGATTTAACATGTATTTGAGCAAGAGAGACTGAGCTTTGGTTAAAGCCAAAAGCACCTATATCTTTTCCATCATCACCTTTTTTTCTACAAGGAGAATCTTTTCTTATATGGTAATTATTCCCGCCAGCATCAATAAATTTCGGGTCTGCTTTAAAATTGTTTTTTCCTGATAAAATTTTATTGTTAACGCTTGAGTTATTCACCGTTATTTTAGAGAATTCATCAGAATAAACATTTATCTTTTCGTTTTTTTCAAAAATGGTGTTTTTTACAAAACCAAAACCACCAACCTTATAATCTTCACGTTTTTTATAAGCGTAAATAGCCTGTTTGTTTTTAAATAAAGTGTTGTTACTAATATGGGCAACAGAACTATCTTTAATGGATATTCCTGTTTTGTTTTTTACTATTAAGTTATTTCGTACCTGAATATTTTTTAAGGAAGCACCATATTGTTCAGTGCCTATAGATATGGCTTTATCAGTGTTGTTAAATAAAAAATTCCCTTCAATTAATATGTTGTTGCAATTGTTCAAATCAATAGCATCATCAGGAGAGTTAATAACATAGTTGTTTCTTATTATCCCTTTGTTTGTGCTAATGTATTCAATAGCATCAGGCACATTTTCATAAAAACAGTTTTCAGTTGTAATGTCGCTATAAAACAACACCATACCTTCTCCAAAGCCATTACTTTTAAAGTTACTGTTTTTAACGACAACCCTCCCTTTATTGGTGTATAACAACACCTTTCTACTTCCTCCACTTTGTCCAATATCTTTTTTATCAATAATCATGTTACAACTATCAATAATGAGCTCTTCAGCTTTACAGTTTAGTGTGCCCTCAAGCAGCGTTACATTTTTAAGGTGTGCTTTTTTGCAAGGATCTTGAAAGTAAATATAATCCCATTCAACTACTCCGTTTTGAGGCATAAATGTTATAGGTTTTTTTGCTGTTCCATTGGCAATAAAGTTTCCATTACAATCAATGGTAGCTGCGTGTGGTAGATGAATTTCTACGCCAGGATCAATGGTAAGAGTAGCTCCCTCTTTAATTAGGGTTTTGGTTTTTGCTATGTATGGTGATTTATCTAAAGTTAAAGTTAGATTTTTAGAAATTGTAGCTGGGAGATGGGTGCCTTTTACCACCTCCATAATGTTTTTAGTATTAAATCCATCGGTATAATATTCTCCATCAAAAGCCGTAATTTTCCAATAATAAGTGCCTTCAGGCAATAATTTATTTAAGCTAAAAAAGGTATCAGTTATGTTGGTAATATAGTTTGTTTTGGAGCTGTCGGTTAATAAAAAATCAGTTCCGTAAGTTAATATATAGCTAATGTTTTTATTGTTTGGGTGATTTGCTTTATCCCATTTAAAAGTAATAAGGCCGGTTTGTACTTGTTTAAAACGATGTATATAAAAGCTATGGGGCTGCTTGTTAAATTGTTTTTGTAGTAATTTATAGTGATTATTAAAGTACTTTTTTTCATTTCCAAGGTACTTTTTCCATTCTTTTACATCTTTTATTTTGTCTGTTGTGTCTAAAGGAATAATTTCTTCCAATATTTGGGTTAAGCTATCTATGGTAGGAGCAAAAGCATCATTATTTAAATGGGTTTTGTGGAGGTCATCAATTCGCTTTTTTATATCATTAAATATTGGTTCACACAATAGGGCTCTTTCTACTAAGGGGTTGTCAGATTCCCACTCGCTAGACGTTTTATGATAGGTGTAAGGCATCCAATTATAGTAAGAAAGGGTTTTGTCCATGTCCCAAGGAAGCATTTGCCACTTACCAGTATTATATAAATCATGATACAAATAATAGTTGTGGTAATAAGTACTATTATTTGATAAGAACATATTTAAGGCTATGATATTTATAAGTTTATCATACTCAAAAGAGGTTTTAATGAATTCTTCAAACTTGTCATTTGGCGTATTATTGATGTTGTCTATTAATTCTGTTAAGTCATTATGGTCTGACTTTTTGTTGGTTTTCTTTTCCCATTTTTTATTAAAATCATCAAAAATACTCAAGCAAGCTCCATCTTTTGTTGCTTTATACAAGTTCCCTTTTTTATCTAAATTATTTCTTTTTAAAAAATCAGAATCCATGTTCTCCACTTGTAAATAAAGGCCATAAAACTCATTGTTTACGTACACTTTAACATGCTCGGTTTGGTAACAAATTTGCCCAGCATTTTTCATTAATAATGATGAAGCATATTGTCTTATAGCGGTTTTGTCTGCATATTCAGCATTAAGGTTGATTACTTTAGGTAAGCCCTCAACAAATAAAGAATCAAATTTTATTTTTAATGATTTTTTAGGGTCTTCTCGAGAAGTATCCCCTCTAATTCTCATTCTTGCCTCAACAGTTTTTCCTTTATAGGTGATTTTTATTGGGATGTAAATATTTTTTCTGAAGTCAGCATAAATTCCAGATAGCTCATTGGTGTCACAGCTAATAAAATATTCTTTAACCTCTTTAGGGATAGATTTATTTTCACTTGTTTTAACAGGCTCGCCACAAGAAGCCCATAGTAGAAAAAGTATTAAAGAAAAAAATAACCTCCAATGGTTAAAAGTGAGCTTATTCATTATAAAAGTGCCTTGTTGTTAGTGTTGTTGTTTTTTTATGGCTAGTGGTTTTTCGTTAATCTCATCAGCTAATGTTCTGCTTTTAAAAATATCACAAGCCATATAAACTGCTTTTCTAAACGAATTTTCT
>CBDUPT010000011.1:0-20836 GCA_965369165.1 uncultured Flavobacteriales bacterium
TTTATTATGTGAAAGCTACAATGATTAATAATAAATTAATTGAAAAACAAGGTAATGTAACACTTGTAAGATAACAACTAAACTAACTAATTATGAAACGAATATTATTTATAGCAGTATTACTTGCGTTAATTGTACCTCAAAGTAAGGCACAAGACATTCATTTTTCTCAATATTTTCATACACCATTAATAGTAAACCCAGCTTTTACTGGCGTATTTGGAGGTGATCAAAGAGCAATGTTGATTTACCGTAACCAATGGTCATCTGTGGCAACTCCTTATAAAACTTTTGGAGGTTCATTTGATTCTAGGATGTTTGACAAACGTAATGGTAATTTTTCTTTAGGAACGGGCTTAGGGGTTTATAAAGATGTCGCTGGAGATAGTGACTTTGGAATAACAAATGTTGTTTTATCACTTAGTGGAATAATACAAATAAATGATAAGCAACATTTTACTGTTGGCGCTCAGGGGGGCTTTGAACAAAGAAGTATAAATAATACAGATTTAATATGGGATAGCCAGTATAATGGAAGTGGTTTTGATCCAGATTTGTCTTCTCAAGAAAACACAAATTATGGTCAAGGAGTAAATGGAGGAGATTTAAATGTTGGGGTTGGTTGGGTATATTCAGAATCTAAAAAATCTATAGTTGCTAATGATGTTTTTGCTATTAAATTCGGGGCTGTATATCAGCATTTAACTCAACAAAATTTAGATTTTGGGGGAACTACAGATAAGCTTTACAGTAAACTAGCTTTTCATGGAGAAAGCAACCTTAGCGTCAGTTCAACTAATTTTTCATTAAGGCCGAGTTTTTTATATCAAAAGCAGGGACCATCTCAAGAAATTATGGTTGGGTCTTTATTCCGTTATGCATTTGGACATGACTCTCAATATACTGGGTTAATGAACCAAACAGCTTTATTTTTTGGTTTGCATGCTAGATTAGGAGATGCGCTTATTCCTTCAGTTGGTTATGAAATAGCTAATTGGAAAATTACAGCAAGTTATGATGCAAATATGTCTGGTTTAAGTACTGTGAGTAATGGTGTAGGTGGTTTTGAAATTTCTTTGATTTTCGTAAACCCTAATCCTTTTAATTACGGTAAAGGCAATAGTTCAAGATTCAATTAATATTAAAAGTTTAAACAAAGGATTTTATCAAATTCAAATAGTTGAAGACAACAATAATCGAAACATTTTAAAGTTTGTGAAGCAATGAAAAAATTTAAACACATTTTTACATTTTTAATTTTTATAATTTCAGCCGAGTTAACTTATTCGCAGTGTTGTGGTAATGGCATTTGTGAACCAGGAGAAACTCCAGCAAATTGTCCTTATGATTGTGCTCCAACATCAAATTGGAATTGTCCTAATACGATTGGAAGTTTTTTTAATGATCCTAATTTACCAATAACATATGCTGCTGCACAAGCAAATAATTATTGCTACACCATCCAGGTAAACCCGTCAATGCCAAGTCAAGTATGTTTTGAATATAAAAAACCTCCTGGAGGAACATTGAATGTTCAGTTTATGATATCTGATAATTGTACTAACCCAGTTCCTTCAGTTTCAAATATATCTGTTGGAAGTAACTCAACTTCATGTGCAACTGTTGCTTCAGGCCATCCTGCAGTAATAGGATTTTCAACATTAGGAGTTGCCTGTAATACTATTTCAGGTTCTGGAATTGCTGTTGGTGGGGGGTGTGGTGCTCCAACAGACACTATCATTACGGTGTGTGTAGACTTAAATACCTCCAGCCTTTGCACTGAGATATATATCTGTCCGATTATCGATTGTAATTCCAATGATTGTTCTTCTCCAAATGGTAATATTCCTTGTCCTCCATTTAATTTAAGTGATTCAACTTATATTGACCCATGTGATTCAACAAATGGCATTGCGGTCGTTACACCTGACTGTGGAAGTCATTTTACTTATCAATGGGATGATCCATTATTGCAAACAGATTCTTTAGCAGTAGGTTTAACACCTGGGTCATATAATGTTGTTGTTACTAATACTGCATTTGGTTGTGACACTACTATTACTGTAACTGTAGACACAATGCCCGCGTCTTCTGATCCAAGTTGGAATAATAATGATACAGTATGTGAGGCTTTAGGACCAATCAATTTAAATCTTCTTATAACTGGAGATACTGGTGGGTCTTGGTCTGGAACTGGAGTAATGGGGAACACATTTGATCCAACAGGACTAAGTGGGAACATACCTATTACATATTCTGTTGGGATAGTGAATTGTCCTGACACTTTAACTAAAAATATTTTTGTACAACCCGATGTTGATCCGTCTTTAACACAACCGAACGATACCATTTGTGAAACAAATGGGAGTATAAATCTTAATACATATATAAATGGAACAACAGGAGGAGTTTGGTCAGGGACCAATGTAGTTGGAAGCACTTTTGATCCAACAGGGTTGAGTGGGAATATTACTTTAACATATACAGTTGGTGTCACACCATGTTCTGAAGCTAGTACAATTACAATAAATGTACAACCAGATGTTGACCCATCTTTAACACTACCGAACGATACCATTTGTGAAACAAATGGGAGTATAAATCTTAATACATATATAAATGGAACAACAGGAGGAGTTTGGTCAGGGACAAATGTGATTGGAAATGTTTTTGATCCTAGTGGGCTTAATGGAAGTGTTACAATTGTTTATGCTGTTGGTAATAACCCATGTATTGAACGTGATAGTATTATAATTAATGTAATTCCTAGTGATTCATCTTTATTTAATTACAGCTCACCTTTTTGCTTAAATGATGTAAACCCAATTGCAAATATTTCTGGAACAATAGGAGGGGTGTTTAGTATTTCTGCTCCAGGTGTTCTAGCAAATTCTTCTACAGGAGAAATTGATTTAACTGCAAGTGGTTCAGGAACATTTTTTGTGTACTATTCAACATTTAATAACAACCCCTATTGTGGGGATATGGATTCTGTTCAAATAATTATTTCACCTGATTTTTCAATTACTATGAATGATAGTATTTGTCAAGGAGATAGTATTTTGTTGGGTGGAGTTTTTCAAAACTCAGCTGGTAATTATTATGATTCATTACAGACAGTAAGTGGTTGCGATAGTATTATAGAAACTGTTTTAGTGGTAAATAGTTTGCCAACAATTAATGCTAATCCTGACACTACAATTTGTAACGGTTTAACTGTAAACATTAATGCTACAGGAGGGGTAATTTATAATTGGGATAATGGTTTAGGTTTAGGACAAAACCATAATGTTACACCATCATCAACTACCACTTACCTTGTAGTTGGTTCAAATTCTAATGGGTGTTCAGATACAAGTAGCATTACAATTTTTGTTGAACCACTCACACTTGCAGATGCGGGTCCAGATCAAGAGCTGTGTGATGATATTACTTCATTTACATTAAATGGGAACCAACCATTAAATATTGGAGAGTCTGGTCTTTGGACTACAAATTCAGGAGCAATGATTAATAATCCAAATATGCCTAATACAAATGGTACAGCAATAAATGCAGGAACGAATATATTCACATGGACTATTTCTAATGGAACATGTCCGCCAAGTTCTGATACGGTAATAATAGAAGTTGAAAATTGTGATCCTTCTGTATTAATAGTACCAAATGTTTTTACTCCAAATGGTGATGGTATGAATGATTTATTTACAATTGGCAGTACTAAAATTGTATCATTAAATTGTGCAATCTATAATCGATGGGGGCAAAAACTTTATTACTTTGAAGGTGTAAAAGGCTTTTGGGACGGACGAACTACTGCAGGAGTTGAGGTTCCTGATGGAACTTATTTTTACTTGCTTAATGCAGAAGATGAAGCTAAGGAAACTCACTTTAGAAAAGGAAGTTTTAGTTTAATTAGATAAGCTTATTTAACATTTGTAATTTGTCCTTGAGCTACTAGTCCTTCAATATCAGAAATGAAAAACTAAACTTAGTTTGCTAGAATTAAACTACTGTTGATGTGAAAACTCTGATAACTATACAATCTAAAATGAAAAAGTAACCCTTTTTATTAAAAAAGTATTAATTGTTAAAGGAATAGTTTAAGAAATGAGCTTTTGTCTGAGCATAAACTCTAATTGCTCATTAGCTCGAAGCAATTTTTCAGTCAATTCTTTATTCTCTTTCCGTAGGCAGAATACTTCATAAGATTTTTCAATAATCATTTTCATAAAATCATTATCCCATGGTTTTTCTATGTACTTGTATACTTGGCCTTTGTTTATTGCATCCTTAACTGCGTTCATATCGCTATAACCAGTTACAAGAATTCTAATAGGGTCTGGATATTCATCTAGAATAGATTGTAAAAATTCAACACCAGTTTTTTCTGGCATTCTTTGATCTGTCAAAATTATTTCTATTTCGTTTTTGATTAATATTTCTTTTCCTTCTTTTGCTGATTTTGCTAAAAAAATATTAAAGTCTCTTCTAAAATTTGCTTTAAAGGCAGATAAGTTAGTTGCCTCATCATCAACATATAGAACATTTATTTTGTTTTTAATCATATCTCTTTCACTCATCTTAAGTAAAATTAATGCATAAGACATCTGTGTTAGTAGGTAAATACCACATACAAATTTAAGTATAAATACCTATTGTAGCGTTTATTATTTTCGTTAATCTTACTACTCAATTATAATAAAAATGGCTAAGTTAAATTCAAATATTAACGATTGTTACCTCCCTTTGGTTTACCAATTAGGGCAAAAAGAGGATGAATTAAAATTTAATTCATTAATTGAAGAGAACCCTCATGTTCAAGTTTTTGATGAAATTGAAAGCCAACTACAAGAGCTCATAAAGTTAAGGCATCCTAATTTAAGCTTAAGTAAAGAGGAGTTGGATGAGAAGATAAGTCAACATGTTGGGGGTGTAGAGAAGGATAAGTATGGAGTGTGGGTTTTTTATCCTTGGTTAAATAAGATGGTTCATCTATTAGCTAAAGATGAGTTTATTGAGGTACGCACTAATCGGAATCAATATAAAATTACACCAGAAGAGGAAGATATTTTAGCAACTAAAAAAATTGGAATAATTGGGTTGTCAGTCGGAAAAGCTATTGCAACAACAATTGCAATGGACCGTGTTTGCGGAGAGTTAGTTTTAGCAGATTTTGATTTAATTGAACTATCTAATCTCAATAGAATACAAACCGGAGTTTTTAATTTTAATGTAAAAAAAACTGTTGTTGCAGCTCGAGAAATAGCTGAGTTTGATCCTTTTTTAAAGGTAACATGCTACCATGATGGGTTAACTGAAGAAAACATTGATGACTTTTTTACAAAAGATAGAAAACTTGATATTTGCATTGAAGTTTGTGATGGGTTAACTACTAAGATATTTGCTCGACAAAAAGCAAAAGAATTAGGTATTCCTGTGGTTATGAATTCTAGTGATAGAGGAACAACAGATATAGAACGATTTGATTTGAATTCTAACCTTCCTATCTTACACGGAATGATTGATCATTTAGATATAAATAAAGCAAAAGAAGCAAAAACTAATCTAGAGAAAGTTCCTTTTTTATTGGCCATGATTGGTCCGAAAACATCTTCAAAACGATTAATGGAATCTATGCCAGAAATTGGTAAAACAATTAATACATGGCCACAATTAGCATCAGGTGTTATTTTTGGCGGAGGAATTTGTACTGATGTTTGTAGAAGGATTCTCTTAAATGAATTTACTAAATCAGGAAGGTATTTTGTTGATATTGAAGAACAGATTAATAATGACTCTTCATTATCTCAATAATAAATCATATATAATAAATGAATAACATAGTACATAACTTCAAAATATTTGCATTTAGAGCTGTTGATGAACCCGAGTTATGTGAACAATATATTGCAGGGCATGTTAAGGTATTGATAGATTACGGGATTACTAACATCACAACTAATAATAATACATGGGTAAATAATCCCCATATTTATTGTGTTGTTGCACAAGATAATAAATCAAAAGAATTATTAGGAGGGGTTAGAATTCAGATAGCTGATGGAGTACATCCTTTGCCTGTGGAAGATGCAATAGGTAAAATGGATAATACTATTTACGATAAAGTAAATTATTATGCATTAAATGGAGGAATAGGAGAGTCTTGTGGGTTATGGATTGCAAAGAATGTGAAAAATGTAGGTATTAGTAGGTACTTGATGTGGGCTTCCATTTCATCTGCCATCCAGTTAAATTTTAGTACGATGTTGGGGATTTGTGCTGGTTATACTTTGAAATTATTTGGAGAAATTGGATTTGTCATAGACAATTCACTTGGTGATAATGGTAATTTCCCTTACCCAAACAGTAATTATATTGCCCATGTGATTGGGATATTAAATGCAATAACTTTAGAAACAGCAAATCAATTTGATAAAGATATAATGCTTTCCTTAAGGAACAACCCTATTCAAAATAGAGTTGAAACTAATAAAGATATTAACTCCAATGTTTCATACAACCTTGTTTATAAAAACATTTCTCAACTAGACTATAATAGTTCTTCAATAAAGCAAGAAGCAAGATGAATATTCTACAAATGTTAAAACTAAAAAAGAAATTTGAATTGCTATTTATAGTATTCTTTTTATTCTCTTTTTTTCCATTACAAGCAAAAGATACAATTGTTTTTAACAACCCCTCTGAACTACTTAGGCCCGATACTTCTATTTTTGTTTATGAAGACAAAACAAATAACCTAAGCTTTGAAGAGGCTATTTCTAAATCTTTTACATCAACAGGTCAATCGGTTCCAAACTTAGGAATCTCCGAATCTACTTTTTGGATTAGATTGAATATTTACAACAATACTAACATTGAAAACTTAATACTTAAGCTTAGGGCACCAATGATAGACAAGCTTGAGTTTTTCTACCCAAATCACATAAATGAATATCAATCAATAATAACAGGAGAGAATGAACCTTTTAATACTAGAAAATATAAAGATCCTAATTTTCTTTTTGATTTATCGATACCTAATAAAACACAAAAAATTTATTACTTAAAAGTTTCAAGTGCTGAAGACATAGTTCTCCCTATAACTATAGGAACCAAAGACGTTACTTTTGAGCACATAAAAATAGTCGATTTAATCTCAGGAATATATATAGGAATTATGCTAGTAATGCTTCTATACAACCTATTTGTCTATATTTCTGTAAGAGATAAAAACTATTTATACTATGTGATGTATGTGCTAATAGTACTTTTAGTTCAAACTGGACTTCAAGGGTATTTCTTTCAATATTTATGGCCAAATTCGCCAAATTTCTCTCAATATAGTGTGTTTATTTTCAGCTCATTAAGTGGTATTACAGCAATGGCATTTATGAACGTTTTTCTAAAAGTTAAACATTACTATAAAAAACTTTACTTAATCACATTGGTATTTTCTCTAATTTACCTATTACCTATTATAATTCCATTATTTGGATTTAATAATGTTGCCTGGAAATTATTAAATGCTAGCTCAGGAGTGGTTTCATTTTATATGTTATTTGTTGCAATAATGATTGTTAGAAAAGGGTATCAACCTGCAAAATATTTTCTTGCAGCTTGGTCGGTATTCTTATTAGGAGTTATTGGGTTTGTACTTAAAAATACAGGGGTTTTACCTTATAATAATTTCACTAGGTACACCATGCAAATTGGTTCTGCTATAGAAACCGTACTACTATCATTAGCATTAGCTTCAAGAATAAATATTTACAAAAAAGAAAGATTACAAGCATTAGAAGAAAAAGAAAAATTAGTTCGTGAACAAAATGTTGTATTAGAGCAAACTGTTTTAGACCGTACTTCTGAATTGAACAGAACACTTACAAATTTAAAAGAAACCCAAAGTCAATTAGTTGATGCTGAAAAAATGTCTTCATTAGGTCAGCTTACAGCAGGTATAGCACATGAAATTAATAACCCTATAAATTTTGTTTCATCAAACATTAGTCCTTTAAGACGAGATTTTGAAGATATTAATACCATCATTAATAAATATGAAGAGCTTAACTCTAATACTAATATTGAAGAAAAATTTGCCGAAATAGAATGTTTAAAAAATGAACTTGACTTTGATTATTTAAAAACAGAAATACCTCAAATAATTAATGGAATTGAAGATGGTGCAAATAGAACAAAAGAGATTGTTAGAGGCTTAAGAAACTTCTCCCATCTTGATGAGGCAGACCAACAAAAGGTTGATATTAATGAGGGTGTAGAATCGACATTGATTTTAATAAAAACCAAATTGAATAATATTTCTTTAAAAACAGAATTAGGTACTTTACCAATTATTGAATGTTATCCGAGTAAATTAAATCAAGTATTTATGAATATTATTGATAATGCTGTTTGTGCTATTAATAGTAAGAATTATACTGATGAAAAACCTAAAGTATTGATAAAGACATATACTGAATCTAACTCAATAATATTTAGCGTTGAAGATAATGGAATTGGTATGGAAGAAAGTACACGCGAAAAATTGTTTGAACCATTCTTTACTACTAAAGATGTAGGTGAAGGTACTGGCTTAGGCCTTTCTATAACTTATGGAATAATTGAAAAACATTCGGGTAAAATTGAGGTTGAATCAACGTTGAATAAAGGCACAGTTGTTACAGTAAAAATTCCAATTAAGATATAAGCTATGAACAACAGAATTAAGGTATTATATATAGATGATGAAATTATAAATCTACAAGCTTTTAAAGCTACTTTCAGGAAACAATTTGAAGTGTTTACAGCTAGATCAGTTGATGAAGGGATACAGATATTGAAAGAACAACCCATTGAAGTGGTTCTTGCTGACCAAAGAATGCCTGGCAAAACTGGTGTTGAATTTTTCGAATCCATTTTACACACACATCCTAATCCTGTTAGAATACTTCTTACTGCTTTTACTGACATTAATGCTATAATTGACGCAATAAATAAAGGTCAAGTTTATCGATATGTAACAAAACCTTGGAGCGAATATGATTTAAAGCTAACTATTGAAAACGCTTATCAATTATACTTATTAAAAGAACAAAATAATAAGTTGAATCTTAAGTATAAAGAAATTTACTCTAATTCTTCAGATCCAATTGTTTTGTTTGATACAAATGGTAGAATTATAGAATACAACAAAGCGACCTTAAATTTACTTGAAGATGATGAGCATGCATTAAATCTAACAACCTTTAACGCTCTAATTTATGATAAGAATGATGCAAATAAAATAGTAGAGCTGTTTAAAAAAGATAAAAAAATTGATGGTTTTGAGTGTCAAATAGCATCAAAAAAAGGAGGTTTAAAAACTTGTTTAATTTCAGGAAATGTAATTACTGATAGTCATAATAACGTGGTGAGTTATCAAGCAATTATTAAAGATGTAACTGAGCAAACCAAGTTTACACAGCTTTTATTTAAAAAGGCAGTTGAAACACAAGAACAAGAACGAGAACGTATTTCAAGAGATTTACATGATGGTGTTGGACAAGAATTAACAGCATTAAAACTTCAATTAGAACAATTGAAGACAAACATTAAAGAAGTTGATAATTCTGTTATTTCCAAATTATCAATAAACCTAACAGAGTCTATTAATCAACTTAGAACTATCTGTTATAACATTTTGCCCCCAGCTCTAATAGAGTATGGATATGAACAGGCAGTTAGACAACTTGCTAATTCAATTAGCCATATTGATTTTCAAATTAAAATATCAGAAATAATACCGCCATTAGATAAAGAATTAGAAACAGCAATCTATAGAATAACTCAGGAATTCATTAGCAACTCTGTAAAGCATTCTAATTGTACCAAAATAATGGTTGAAATGAGAATAAGTAATAGCTTGCACCTTTTTCTTTCAGATAATGGAAAAGGTTTCGATATAAATGATTCAAGTGATGGGTTAGGTATTAGTAATATTATACATCGCGTAAAAGCATTTAATGGAACATATAAGCTGAATAGTAAATTGAATGAAGAAACTTTTTTAGATATAAAAATTCCATTATTTACAAATAACCATGTTATTTACAACCCTGAGAATAAAGTTGGATTTATTGAACAAATAATAACTACAACTTTCTGTATAGGTTTACATAAAGATGGGTTTTTAGTTATTAAACCAAATGAAAATTTTAAAGAAATTACTGAGCTAAAACACGCTCAAGAAAATGTCGCAGCAATAAAGGCAGTTGTTGAAAATAAAAAATTACCTTTTATTAGTTACATGCCTGAATATTATATTAATAATGAAGCAATGGATTATTATAATTCTCAGCAAAATTACTCTTCAGCTATAGCCTTAATATATAGTAGTTTAACGCAAAAAAAAATGGCTGAACATTATATTGAAAATGATAATCGTGACATACCAATTAACTTTTTTAGCAATGAAGACGAGGCACTTGATTGGTTGAAACAATACATTAATGAATAAAATTAAATAGAAATGGAGAAAATAAAAATATTAATTGCGGATGATCATCAGATGATTAGAGATGGTTTAAAACTTTTACTTAAGCCAATTAAAAATTTTAAAATAGTAGCTGAAGCATCTAATGGAGTTGAGGTAGTTAAGTATCTAGAAGATAATGCTGCTAATATAGACTTGATAATTATGGATATTACTATGCCAGAATTAAATGGGGTTGATGCTACTGAAATTGTTATGAAGTTATATCCAAAGCTGAAAATTTTAGGTTTAACAATGCATACTGAAGAAACTTATATTCTTAAAATGATTAAAGCTGGTGCTAAAGGATATGTGCTTAAAGATACCACTAAAGAAGTTTTAGCAAATGCAATTAATACAATTATGAGTGGTGAAAAATTTTATTGTAATGAAGTCTCGGCCAAATTAATAAATGCTTTAGTATTTCATGATAAACCAATTGAAAATAAGTTTGGTTTATCAGACAGAGAGTTGCAAGTTGTAAAATGGATAACTAAAGGCAAAACAAATAATGAAATTGCCGCATACCTTGATTTAAGTAGAAGAACAATTGAGGCACATAGAAACAATATTCAAAAAAAATTAAATGTAAATACAACTGCAGAATTAATAGTTTTGGCAGTTCAAAATGGGATGGTAAAATAATGTATGGTGTAATTATTTTTAAATAAAATATAATAGCGCATTACATAAAATTTAAAAATTAAGTATCAAATTTTAATGTTTTTACAGAATGTTGAAACAATATTTTTATTAATATAGTATCATTATACAGAGCTCTCAAACTAGTTTGTTTTTTGTTCATAGAACACATATTATTACTAAATTCAGTAATGAATTTAGGCGGCAAAAATATTCGTAACACTTAAAACCTAGAAATCATGAAAGCACTTTACACATATATCCTAGCATTAGTATTTTTATTTAATTTAAACTTAAAAGCTAATAACTCAGAAATCCCTAATGGCATTGTTTATCAACTTACTGTTAAAAGTACCGATATAGCAAAATCAAAACAGATAATTGAAGAATATCACTACCTAAGAAAAATAATGACTAAAGGTCATTTTTACTATCAATTTGGAAAATACACTCATTACATTATTGCAGATTCTATTAAAACAGCATTAGTAAATGTTGGTTGCACTGATGTACAAGTATTAGCGTATAATAATCATAATGAAATTCCTTTAGCAGAAGCAATCTCTTTACAATATAAAGAAGACATGCTGCCACAAGTAAGTGGTAAAAAAGTAGCTAAAAGCATTACTACAAAAGAAGTAAACTATTTAATTGAGGTTCAAAAATCAGGTCTTGATCATTATTATTCTTTAGCAATACCAGTTTCTGCAATAGAAACGGTTGATAAAATATTAGAAGAAACTGATGATGAGCAAATATTAGAAATTAGTATCGATGATAATCTTTATTCTATTGGAAAATATGCATCGTTTGAAGAGGTTATTGCTGCTCGTAAGCAATTTATTGAAGATGAAATTTATGATGTTTTTATTATGGCACAAATTACTGATGATAGACTAGAAGGAGAGGACGCCAATAATTTAGCATTAAGTATCCAATCTGTTGTAAACGAATTAGCCGCCAAATAATTCCCCTTAATATCTTTGTGTACCTTTGCCAAATGGCATTGCGTACACATAAGATATCCGATTGGCTTCCAACAACAAAGAAGGAAGTTGATTTAAGAGGCTGGGAAGAATTAGACATTATTCTTTTTAGTGGCGATGCTTATGTTGATCACCCAGCATTTGGGGCAGCAGTAGTTGGAAGAATCATAGAAAGTATGGGGTTGCGAATTGCAATTGTTCCACAACCCAATTGGAAAGATGATTTAAGGGACTTCAAGAAATTAGGAGTCCCTAAATTATTTTTTGGCGTTACTGCTGGCTGTATGGATCCAATGGTAAATCATTATACAGCTGGAAGAAGAAGGAGATCCAATGATGCATATACCCCTGGAGGAGAAGCTGGTTTTAGACCGGATTATGCTACAAAAGTATATTCAAATATTTTAAAAGATATTTATCCTGATGTTCCCATTGTAATAGGAGGGATTGAAGCTTCGTTAAGAAGGGTAACTCATTATGATTATTGGAGTGATGAGTTAAGGCCATCTATTTTAAAAGACTCAAAAGCTGATCTGTTGATTTATGGAATGGGAGAACAACCTCTACGGGAGGTAATTACATTACTTCAAAAAGGAGTCCCTTTTGATTCATTAACCACAATAAAGCAAACTGCATTTTTGCAATCTAAATCAAAAGAACTTCCAAAAAATAAAAATTGGCAAGATTTAGAATTATCATCGCATGAGGCTTGTTTAAAAGACAAAAAAACCTTTGCTGCTAATTTTAAATATGTTGAACAAGAATCAAATAAACTATTTGCTAATCGTTTAATTCAAAATTGTGGAAAGTCTACATTAGTAATAAATCCTCCATATAATACCATGGAAGAAAAAGAAATAGATGCTTCTTTTGACTTGCCTTTTACTAGATTACCGCACCCTAAGTATAAAAAGCGTGGAGATATTCCAGCTTTTGAAATGATTAAGTTTTCTATCAATATGCATAGAGGATGTTTTGGAGGGTGTAGTTTTTGTACAATATCAGCGCACCAAGGTAAATTTATTGCAAGTCGTTCAAAAGAATCTATTCTAAAAGAGGTAGAACAGGTTACAGAAATGGAAGGGTTTAAAGGCTACATTAGTGATTTAGGAGGCCCTTCAGCGAACATGTATAAAATGAAAGGGAAGGTTCAATCTATATGTGATAAGTGTGTTAGTCCTTCTTGTATTTCCCCTACAATTTGTCATAACCTAGATACTTCTCATAAACCATTAACTGATATTTATAAGTCAGTTAACGATAATCCTAAAGTAAAAAAAGCTTTTATTGGTAGTGGTATTCGTTATGATATGTTAGTCCCTGAATTTAATAAAAAAGCTGACCCACAAGATTTACAAGAGTATACTGAACAAGTAGTTAAAAACCATGTGTCTGGAAGATTAAAAGTTGCACCTGAACATACATCTGATGATGTTTTAAAGGTAATGCGTAAGCCTTCATTTAAATATTTCCATTCATTTAAAAAGAACTTTGAAAATATCAATAGAAAGTATAATCTTAATCAAAAGTTAGTACCTTATTTTATTTCTAGCCATCCAGAGTGTAAGTTAGAAGATATGGCAAACCTTGCTGCTGAAACTAAAGATATGGGGTTTCAGTTAGAACAGGTAAATGACTTTACTCCAACTCCAATGACAGTTGCTACTGTAATCTATTATTCGGGCTTTCATCCTTATACTTTAAAACCAATAAAAACACCAAAAAACTCACACGAAAAAAAGGAGCAAAACCGTTTTTTCTTTTGGTATAAAAAAGAAAATCAAAGTTGGATTAGAAGTACATTATTAAAAGCTAATCGTCCTGATTTGTTAAATAAATTATTGCCTTCAACTAAACAGGGTAAAAGAACGAAAAGCCATTAAGAGTTTTTATAAAACTACAAAGGCACAATTTTAGCAAGCAATATAAAACCGTTAACTTTGTTCTTATGCGTCAAAAGACATTTATAGTATTTTCTCTTTTTTACTTTTTGCTTCTCTTTGAGGTAGTTGGTCAGAATAGTGATTGTAGTAATTTGTTAAAATTGACGGATACAATTTTTAATTCTCCTGCTATTTCTGGTTTTGGAGATATTAAGGAGTTTGATGGAAATGAATTAGAAAACAGTAAAGTTTTTGAAAAAGAAGCTAACTCTATATGGTATTTAGTTACAGTTCCAGATTCAGGGATTTTTACTTTTGATATTAAAACTCAGAATAAAAGTGATGATTGGGATTTTATGTTGTTTGAGTATAAAACTAAGTTTTGTGCTAGAATAGCTGCAAATAAAATTGAGCCTATCCGAACAAACTTGTCAAGAAGTCCAATTACTGGTTTAAATATTAGCGCTAGAGAAAAGTTTCAAGCTGCTGGAATTAATAATAATTACAGTAAAGCTGTTATTGCTTCAAGGGGACAACAATTTGTATTAGTAGTTAACAACCCTAAAAATTCAGGGAGAAAACATTCCCTTCATTTACACTTTCCTTCTTCCAAAGAAAAGGAAGAAATACTAGTTTCTAAAAATAAAGATGTTAATATTCCTACAACCTTATTTAAGCTATCTATTAAAGATGCTAACACGAACCAATTAGTCCCAAGTAGTGTTGTTATTTCAGGATTAAGAAAAAAGGCTATAGGGTTAGATACAATAACTAATTATGAAACCGAATTGTCAAGAAGAAATAGGAACGTTTATATCAATGCATCTTCGGAAGGTTATATGTTAGCTTCTAAAGAGTTTAAAATTTCTCAGAACAAAGATTTTTTTAATGTTGAAATTGTATTGGAAAAATTACAAGTAGGCAAGAAAGTTAATTTAACTAAAATTCAGTTTTATGGTAACCGGGCAGACCTATTACCATCTGCAAGAAGTTCTTTAAAGGCGTTGTTGGATTTTATGAGAAATAATAAAAAAGTAGTAATAGAGATTGAAGGGCATGTGAATGGACCAAATGAAAAAAATACTAGTGCTTATAAAACACTTTCAAATAACCGAGCAATGGCTGTTAAAGAGTATTTGCTAAAAAATAAAATAGAAGAAGGACGAATAAAATATGTGGGATACGGGAATTCCCAAATGTTATATCCGAATCCTAAAAGTGAAAGAGAACATTCAGCAAATAGGCGTGTAGAAATTAAAATTATTGCAAATGGGTAAGCTATTACTTGGAATAGAAACAGCTACTAAGATGTGTTCTGTAGCAATTTCTGATGGAAATAATTTGTTAGCATTAAAAGAAGAAGGAGGAGAATACTCTCATGCAGAAAAACTAAATGGTTTTATTAAAGAATGTCTAACTAAGGCTGGTATTACTTTAAAAGATATTGATGCAATAGCTGTTAGTAAAGGACCAGGTTCTTATACAGGTTTAAGGATAGGTGTTTCAACAGCAAAAGGCTTGTGTTACTCATTAAATAAGCCATTAATTAGTGTAGATACTTTGCAAGCGTTGGCTTTAAAAATGCAATTAGAAGCAATTAAGACTGATTTATATGCACCTATGATTGATGCTAGAAGAATGGAAGTTTATACAGCTTTGTATAATGCTAAAAATGAGATGGTTAGTAATGTTGAGGCTAAAATAATTGATGGAAATTCTTTTATTGAAGAGCTTAAAAGTAACAAGGTCGCTTTCTTTGGAGATGGAGCTGAAAAATGTATGAGGATTTTAGATCAGAACAAAAATGCAAATTTTAGTAAAGATGTTTTGCCTTCAGCTCAATTTATTAATCAAGTTGCTTTAAAAAAGTTAAGTAATAATGATTTTGAAGATGTTGCTTATTTCGAACCTTATTATTTGAAAGATTTTATAGCTACTACAGCTAAAAAATTACTCTGAGTCGCAATCAATAACTTTTTCTATTGCAGAAAATTGAACATTCTTATTAGGCTTTTCAATTTGTACAATTTGGTAAGGGTACGTGATTGCTTCAGTTGTCATACAATCTTTCCCAGGACTAGTTTCAAGAATGTTTACAACTGTATTGTCCTTCGTTTCAACAACACTATTAACTTTTATAGTATGCCCTCCTGATGTCTTTTGACCAAGAGCAACCAAAAGAATTACATTTTTTTCAAAATCAATTGAAGGTGCAGTTTCTTTGTTCATATAGTTTGCAAAAGCCTGATCCCAAATTTTAAGAAATTCTTCTTGAGTAGAAATTACTAAATTAGTTTTTGATTTAAAACCACCATTATCTCCAGACTGCAATTCAATAGGGGTAAAGATAATTTTTTCCATAACTGAGTTAGTCGTAGATTGAGAGGATTTACATGATAATAATCCTAAAATTGATATTAATATAAAAATGTTTTTCATTTTACATTAATCCCATTGGAGTTCTAATTCCTTTTCTTCCACCACATTTTTTAGGACCACCACAGGATGTTAAAGCTAATGCGCTTAAAAAAAGAATAATCAAACCTATAATTGTTGTTTTTTTCATGTGTAAATTTTTATCAAATATACCAAATTGTGTTCCAAAACCTTATTTCAAACAATTCAAATATTTTTGAATAGTATTTTCTAAGCCAAAATATAGTGAATCGCAAATTAAAGCATGCCCAATAGAAACTTCAAGTAATCCATTAATATTGGTTTTAAAAAAGTTTAGGTTTTCTAAATTTAAATCGTGACCGGCATTTATTTCAAGACCTAAGTTATTAGCCAAGTTAGCAGCTTTTATAAATGGAGTTATTGCGATTTCTTTATTAGAGGTAAAATGATCAGCATAAGGGCCAGTATAAAATTCAATCCTATCAGTTCCTGTTTCTGGAGCATTTTCTATGTTTCGAATTTCAGTATCTATAAAAATAGAAGTTCTAATATTATTGTTTTTAAATTCTTTAATCACTTCTTTTAAAAAGTCTTTTTGTTTTAATGTGTCCCACCCAGCATTTGATGTTAAAACCCCTGGAGGATCTGGTACTAAGGTAACTTGATCAGGTTTTGTTTCTAAAACTAAATTTATAAATTTTGTGTTCGGAAACCCTTCTATATTAAATTCAGTTTTAACAACCTCTTTTAAATCATGAACATCTTGATATGTAATATGCCTTTCATCAGGACGAGGGTGTACAGTGATTCCTTGAGCTCCAAATTTTTCACAATCTTTAGCAACTTGTATTAAATTTGGTAGGTTGTTGCCCCTTGCATTTCTTATGGTTGCAACTTTGTTGATGTTTACACTTAGTTTTGTCATTATATAAATTTGTACTTTTGATGTGAAAATAACGTATTATAATTACAAAATTAAAGTTATTCCTTTAAAATGGTTGCATCAGAATTAATAACTTACGACATACCACCTTTAAAAATTAGTGATTCAGGAACTAAGGCTTTGGATTGGATGGAAGAGTTTAAAACTAGTAGTTTACCTGTGGTTAATGGCAATAAGTATGTAGGGCTAATTGATGAGTCTGATATATTAGATAGAAACGATAGTGATGAAACTATTGAGGCTTATAACTTAAATTTTCAAAGACCATTAGGATTTCAGGATCAACATTTATTTGAAATTATTGGGATCATGTCTGAAAATGACATTATGGTATTGCCAATAGTTGATTCTAATCAACATTATTTGGGTTTAATTACAAGTGAAACTATTGTTAAGGAATTTTCTAAGGCCGTATCAGTTAATAATGCTGGTAGTATAATAACTTTAGAAGTTAACCTTAGGGACTATTCACTAGCTGAGATTGCAAAGATGGTAGAATCTGATGAAGCTAAAATTTTATCTTCGTTTATTACATCTCATTCTAATTCAAACAAACTGGAAGTAACTTTAAAAATTAATAAAACAGATATTAGTAGAATCTTACACACCTTTGAAAGGTTCAACTATGTTGTTACAGCCTCTTATAACGAAAGCGAATATCATAAAGATTTGCAAGATAGGTATGATGAGTTTATGCGTTTTTTAAATCCATAAAATGTATCCGTTTTCATATAGGATATTACTTCTTTCATTCTTTTTAAGCTCAGCATTTTTTGTTTTTGCACAAGAACAAAAAGCAGATAGTTTTGATTTAGTTGTTCAAGAAATAAAAATTATTGGTAACAAAACCACTAAAGAAAAAATTATAACAAGAGAATTGACTTTTGAATTAGGGGACAGTATATCTACAGATAAAATCTCTTTAATCTTAGAAAAGGCAAAAAATAATTTGTTAAACACACTCTTGTTTAACTTTGTAACAGTTGACTTAGTTTATTTCGACAGCACAAATATTTCAATCTATATAATGTTAGAAGAGCGTTGGTATTGGTGGCCAACTCCCATTTTTGAAATACAAGAAACTAATTTTAATACTTGGTGGCAAACTAAAGATATGGAACGTATTAATTATGGTTTTTACGTAGTGAAAGAAAATTTTAGAGGGCGTAAGGAGCGTCTTTCAATTAAATTACAAGCAGGTTATACAGAGCAGGCTAGGATTAAATATAAAATCCCTTACATCAATAAAAAACAAACTCATGGATTAAACTTCACATTAAATTATAATAGAAATCATGAAATAACTTATGCTACAACAAATAATGTCCGTAATTTTTATAGAGATGATGAAGACTATGTAAGAAACCAAACTAGTTTAAGTGTGGGTTATAACATTCGACCCAAAATATATAGTCAACACACAATTCAAGGAGGTTTTAAAAATGTTAATGTTGCCGATACTATAGCGTACTTTAATAGTGATTATCTTCCTGAGGGGAAGAATAATTTAAAGTATTTAAGTTTAGGATATGGTTTTTATAGGGATAAAAGAAATTTTAAGAGTTACCCAACTAAAGGGGTTTATTATGGCTTTGCAGTTGTAAAAAATGGATTTGGAGTTTTGTCGGATGAATTAAATTTCATCACATTCAGCTCTCAGTTTAAAAAATATTGGGAATTATATAATCGTGTTTTTTTTGCGGCAACAACAAAGGTAAAGTATACTGCTAAAGAAGGTCCTTATTATTTATATGGAGGACTGGGTTATGTAAATAATTTAGTTAGAGGATATGAATTGTATGTAATAAATGGAGAACATACAGCATTAACAAAATTGCAACTTAGGTATGCTTTAGTCGATAATAAAATTTTCAAACTCAGACCTGTACCTTGGGATAAGTTTAATAAAATACCCTTATCAATTTATTTAGGAGGATTTTTTGATTCAGGATATGTGAGTTCACGTGTAAATCAACAAAATAATTTTTTAACTAATACAACATTGTATGGAGGGGGCTTATCTTTAGATTTTGTGAGTTATTATGACGTGGTTTTTAGGATGGAATACTCGATTAATCATTTAAGTGAACATGGACTATATTTACATTTTATAGCTCCTCTTTAAAATATTAATTATATTCACACCAAAATATATTTATAAGCAATGAAAATTGCCATTTATGGAAATAGTTTAACAGAAAATTACTTTGAATTTGCTAATCAGCTTTTTCAAAGTTTGCATGCAAACAATATTGAATTTATTGTTCATGAAAAGTTTTATAACTATTTAAAACCACACCTAAATTTTTCTAAAGAAATTATCACTTTTTCTTCTAATGAAGATCTTGAAGGAGTGTCATATTTGTTCAGTATCGGTGGTGATGGAACTCTTTTAGAGACAGTTACCTTAATAAAGGATAGTGGTATTCCTGTCTTAGGTATTAATACAGGAAGGCTTGGTTTTTTAACTACAGCAACTACCGAAAATGTTGAGCAAACAATACAGGATGTAATCAATAAAAACTACAAGTTAGATGTTAGGTCATTACTTAGCTTAGAAATAGATGGGGATGTTTTTGCTGATGATAACTATGCATTAAATGAAATTACACTTCAGAAAAAAGATACTTCATCTATGATAACTATTAATGCATATTTAGATGGAGAGTATTTAAATTCATATTGGGCAGATGGATTAATCATTTCGACCCCTACTGGATCTACAGCCTATTCTTTAAGTTGTAATGGCCCAATTATTTTACCACGCTCGGGAAATATAATAATTAATCCTATTGCGCCACATAATTTAAATGTTAGACCTTTAGTGGTTCCAGATGATAGTGAACTTGTGTTTAAAGTTGAAGGTAGAACGGAGAATTTTTTAGTCGCTTTAGACTCTAGATCTGAGTCAATTCCAATAAGTACTGAGCTTAAAGTTAAAAAAGCGGAACATAGTTTAAACTTAATACGTTTAAAACAATATGAGTTTTTGAATACTTTGAGATCAAAATTGATGTGGGGAATGGATAAACGGAATTACTAAATAAGCTATGATAAAACTCAATTTCTTAGGGTTAAGAAAAATTGGATTTTTAGAAAATAAAATAATATATTTGCAATTGGTTAAAATTTAAGGCTTTAAGTTTTATGCAAAAACTAATTATAATATCGATTCTAGCACTAGTTTTACCTAGTCTATCTTCTGCTCAAAAGTGGAAAAGACAGCGTGTTGAGTATTCTTTTGGAATAGGGGCGACTAACTTTTTAGGAGATTTAGGGGGAAGAGATCAAGTAGGGACTAATGGTATTATGGATTATGAATGGAGAGCATTAAGATATGCAGTTGGATTAGGGTATAGGTATCAATTAGCTAAAGATTGGTATGTAAAAGGTAATTTTTATTACGCGCTGGTAAGTGGAGATGATGATTATACTAAAGAGCCTGCAAGGGCGAGAAGAGAATTAAATTTCAAAT
>CBDUPT010000012.1:0-19178 GCA_965369165.1 uncultured Flavobacteriales bacterium
GTCCCTTAATCCTTCTATGCCATCCAAGTCTATTTGAATACCTGGACAAACAACTAAATATTGATATGAAAGTTTATTTCCATTTTTTAGTGTTATTTCATTGGCATCAGGATTCATTTCAGTAACCTCTTCAGCAATCAACTTTACTCCATTAGGAATTAAGGATTTCATACTCCTTCTGGTTTTTTCATAATCAAAAGTTCCTGCACCAACTAAAGTCCATGCTGGTTGATAAAAATGATCTTTTGCAGGATCTATAATCGCTATATCTAAGTTTTTATCTTTTAATAAGAGCCTGGATGCAACAGTTATTCCTGCTGTTCCTCCTCCAATGATGATTATTTGATGTGTGTCCATAATAATTGTTTTAGGTTAAACGTTTTAAAGGATTTCTTTTAGTATGATAAATGCACCCATAAAGAGCACAAACCACCCAAATCCTTTTTTTAAATTTTGGGCAGATATTTTTTTATTTAACTGAAGGCCAATGAATATCCCAACTACAGTAATTGCAGTGAAGATTAATAAGAATGACCAATCAATTTCTTGTTCTCCAACATCTCCTAAGAAGCCAATTAATGATTTTATAGAGATAACTAAAAGTGAAGTTCCTACGGCTAGTTTCATAGGCATTTTAGCAAATACTACTAAGGCTGGAATTATTAAAAAACCACCACCAGCACCAATAAACCCTGTAACCATTCCAACCCCAATACCCTCTATTAAAATCATAGGGTAGTTGTACTTAATTTCTTGTTCTTTTTCTTCAATTTTCTTTTTCTTTTTTATCATTGATACAGCGGCAAGAACCATCACAATAGCGAAAAAGACCATAATAAAAACATCTTTAGTTAATACAAAACTTGATGTTTCAACAATATTTTCGGGAACAACAGGAACAATAAATTTTCTAGTTGCATATACAGCTGCTAAAGCTGGCAATCCGAAAATCATAGCTGTTTTATAATCTACAAGTTTTTGTTTCATAAAACTTGCAGCACCAACTAATGAAGATGCACCAACTATAAATAGAGAATATGCGGTTGCTAAAACTGGAGAAACGCCTATTAAATAAACTAAAACAGGGACTGTTAAAATGGAGCCCCCTCCACCAGTTAAACCTAATGTTACACCGATAACAATTGCGAATATGTATCCTAAAATTTCCATTTATTATTTAAGGTATGAATTTAACATCCAAAGTGTTTTTTCTGTTTGCGAAATATAGTCACTCATTAAACTAACTGTTCCTTCATCTTCAGCATCGCTTGCTGTGGCTAAAATTTCTCTTTCTAACTGTATTAAAGTAGAAAAATTATTTACCACAATTTTAACCCCTTCAATTCCATTCGTTACTCCTTTTGTTTCTTTAAGGTTTGTTGTTTTAAGGTAATCCGTAAACGTATGTAAAGGTTCACCTTCTAGTGTTAAAATACGCTCTGCTATTTCATCTACTTTAATTATTGCATCATCATAAAATTCTTCAAATTTTAAATGCAGTTCAAAAAACTCTTTACCTTTAATATTCCAATGTAAACCTCTTAAATTTTGGTAAAACATTTGATAATCAGCTAACAACTGGTTTAACTTACTAGAAAGCTCTACTGCTTTTTCTTTTTCAATTCCTATTAAATTTTTCATGCCTATTTATTTTTTTAAAATGATTATTGTTGACACTTATCGATACAACTTACAATTTGCGACAATCTTGGAAATTTGAGCTTATAATGATTGTTCTTTCCATTTCGTTCACTAATTAAAACGCCTTTGTTTTTCATTATGCTTAAATGATGAGAAGCTACAGCTTGCTCAATGTTTAATGCTTCATGTATTTCTGTAACCGTTAAACTTTTATCATTAGCCAACATATCTACTATTGCAATACGCATTGGATGGGCTATTGCCTTTAACATTTCCGATGCATTTTCAAGTTTTTCTAATTGTATCATATGTAAATATCTATATTTATATATGTAAAATTACATATAATTTTCTATATATGTTATGAAACATACTTTTTATTTTAAAATTAGCTACTTTTATAGCTCAAAATAACCCCATGGAAAAGATTAAAAATTACATAAATGGCGAATTGATTGACCCAATTGCTGGAAACTATATCGATAATTACAACCCTTCAACAGGAGCAATTTATTCGCTAATTCCTGATTCTGATGCAGCTGATGTTGAGTTGGCAACAAAAGCAGCCAATACAGCTTTCCCTGCATGGAGTAAAACACCTAAAGAAAAAAGGTCTCGTATTTTACAAAAACTTGCTTTTTTAATTGAAGAAAACTTAGACCGCTTAGCTTTAGCCGAATCGAAAGACAACGGAAAACCGTTGAAATTGGCTAAAACAGTTGACATACCTAGAGCGGCTGCCAACTTTAATTTTTATGCTACAGGTATTTTGCATTACGCTTCGCAATCACACGCAATGGAAGACACTGCAATAAACTACACTTTACGAGAACCAATTGGTGTTTGCGGCTGTATTTCACCTTGGAATTTACCGTTATATTTATTTAGTTGGAAAATTGCTCCAGCTTTAGCTGCAGGAAATACCGTAGTAGCTAAACCATCAGAAGTTACTCCTTTTACTGCTTACTTACTTTCTGAATTATGTATAGAGGCAGGTTTACCCAATGGTGTTTTAAATATAGTACACGGTTTAGGACATAAAGTTGGTGCTGCCATCACAGAACATGTTGACATTCCTGTAATATCGTTTACCGGAGGAACAGTTACTGGAAAACAAATTATCAGTACTGCTGGGCCAATGTTTAAAAAACTTTCGTTGGAGTTAGGTGGCAAAAACCCTAACATTATTTTTGATGATTGTAATTTTGATAAAGCATTAAAAACTGCAGTACATTCTTCATTTGCCAATCAAGGACAAATATGTTTGTGTGGTTCTAGAATATTTGTACAACGTGGTATTTACAATAAATTTAGAGATGCTTTTGTTGAAAAAGTAAAACAACTTAAAGTGGGCAATCCATTAGACGAAAGCTCTAATTTAGGTGCGGTAGTATCTCAACCACACATGGAAAAAGTGTTGAGTTACGTAGAATTAGCCAAAGAAGAAGGTGGAATGGTTTTAGCTGGTGGACACCAAGTAAAATTAGAAGGGGAGTTTGCAAATGGCTACTACATTGCTCCAACCATAATTGAAGGATTAAGTTTTAATTGTAGAACCAATCAAGAAGAAATTTTTGGACCTGTTGTAACCATTATGCCTTTTGACACTACCGAAGAAGTTTTAATGATGGCAAACAGCACCAAATATGGTTTAGCTTCTACTGTTTGGACTGAAAACTTAACCAAAGCACACAATGTTGCTGCTAAATTACATGCAGGTATCGTTTGGGTTAACTGCTGGTTACTAAGAGATTTAAGAACGCCTTTTGGTGGCGTAAAAAATTCTGGTGTTGGTCGTGAAGGTGGTTTTGAAGCCCTTGATTTTTTTACTGAGCCTAAAAATGTTTGTATTAAGTTGTAATGGCACATAAAATAGATAATCAAACCTTTTTCGATAAAAATAAAACTTCATATTGGGAGAAACCACTTATTGTTGTAGCTTGGGATTTTTTGTCTGCCGAAAATTTGGGAGCCTTGTTGCGTGTTTGTGATAATTTTGGAGTTAAGCAAGTTTATTTTGTTGGTAATGAGCAAAATTATAAGGAGTCCAAAATTAAGAGGAATGCGACTACTTCTTTTAAAAAAGTTGATTGGCAATTTGCCTCTAAAGATTCAATATGGGACATGCTCCCACAAAATGTTGTGAAAATTGCTGTTGATACCACTTCAGAATCTATTTCACTAAATGAATTTGATTTCACAAACTTAAATTCTTTTTGCTTGTTTTTTGGTAATGAGAATATAGGTCTGGAAGATAAGGTTGTGAAAAAATGTGAAACCTCAATTCATATCCCTATGATTGGAGAAAGTTATTCAATGAATGTGGTGCAATCGGCTGCGGTTGCTTTGTTTGAAGCTGCTCGGCAGAGTATACTATAAATTAGCGATTTAGTTTTTCGCTTTGTTTACGTCCATTAACAAAAAACCAACCGAAGTTTTTATTAAACCATAATTCAAATTGTTCTATTTTATGGATGAAGTTATTCATATAATATCAAACGTAAAATAACCTGAAATGTTATAAAAAAAGGGAGCTAAATTTTAGCTCCCTTTTTTAGTTGAATTATTTTTTGTTTTATTGGACAACTAATTTTTTTGCAACTCCTGATCCATTAATATAGGCAGTTATAAAATAAATTCCTGAGGATAAATTTTCTGTGTTGAAATTGATATTATTTAACCCTTTATTTGCATTTCCATTAAAAACAGTTTTAACATTTTGTCCAAGTTTGTTTAATAAAACAATTTTCACTTGTGAATTTTTTTCTAATTCTAATGACAAAGTAACATTTCCATTATTTGTAGGGTTTGGATATAAATTCATATCAATAAAACTTTTTTCTAATTCTTCTACCCCAACGTTAAATAAAGGGTATTGTGAAACAAAAGTTTTATTAGAATCTACAACCGTAGCACCCTGCTTTATAGAGCCACCAACATATGATAATAAAGGAAATTTACTTATACTTGGTTTATAGTAATTAATAGATTCTCCGTCAATTGTAACAGGAGGTATTGTAACAGGAGGGAAAATAATTGTTATAGTGTCAGTAACAACGTGTTCAACAGTTCTTACTCTTAAGACAGAGTCTATAACAACCCCACTAGGTAATTGTAATTGACCCCATGCATCTGCAGTAACAGTTACAGTTCCATTTCCATCAGTATTTTGTGCAGCCATAGAGAAATTACCTGAATAAATATCGTTATAACTGTCTCCGTAATTAAAAGGAAATTTCATAGCAATTTCTGGATTGTAATTATATCTAGCAACTAAATCTCCATATGAAGGGACATTTGCTACAAACCCTAAATTAATTAAACTATCTGTATTTATAAGTTCGGTGTATCTAATATTTGTAGATAAAGCAGTGCTTGTATCAGCAAAATCAGCTGAAGGGAAATCACCAGAGTAGGTAGTAGTGGTAGGGTCAATAATGTATTGGTTTTGACTCATTCCATAACCTCTTAACGCATTATAGTTAAATATAACATTGGCTCCTATAGTAGGATTTATAACTGAATTTGTATCAGCAATGTAATATAATTGATTATCATTAATAGCAGTAACATAGTTTGCTGCTGTTAGAGTTGGTTGTGCAATAGCAACAGTTGTAAATCCTATAGCTAAGGTTAATAAGGTGTATAATTTTTTCATGATAGCTTTTTAATTATCAGGTAAAGATATAAAAAAGAGTAGAATTATCCGTAGTATTCTTCTTTTAAGAATTCATGATAGGAGTTAAGGTTAGCCATAACTTGTAGTTGTTGATAGGTGTTATGGAATTCTTTCTCTGTCTTTTTTTGTGATAAACATTTTACTCTGTAACGATCAAAGTTTTTAAGCGCAATACGTTCATCATGAGTAAGTAATGTACCGTTGTACTCTTTATCTCTTAAATCATTTATTGAAACAAAATTCTTTAAAGAATTTTGTTTCAATAAATTTTTGATATTATTTGAGTTTTGTTTTTCCATTTAGACTACCCAAATATAGGCAGGGGAAGTATTCAAAAATTAAAACTATTAGCAATGTATTAACAGCTAAATGTTACTTAACTATTGTCACCTTCCCAACTTGAGAGTGGCCATGGCCATTTAGATCTTTGAAGTTTAGTTTCCACACATATACACCATTTGGTACAAGTTTGTTTTTGTAATCACCAAACCATGGAGTTTCAATATCAGATGTTTCAAATAATTTCTCTCCCCATCTATCAAATATTGAAAATGAATATCCAATATCAGAAATTCCAAATCCTTTTGGTGAGAACCCGTCATTTTTATTATCAAAATCAGGAGTAAATGCATTTGGCACAAAAATACCATATTCACTTTTCACTACAACTGTATGGGAGACCGTGTCAATACAACCATGATTATCTACAACAATCAATGTTACATTGTGAGTCCCGGTATCTTCTGGGAAAGTGAATATTGGGTTTTGTTCGTTACTTGTTCCTAAATTATTAAAATTCCAATCCCAATTAACAATATTATATTGAGATAAATCAATAAAACTGTAAGTAGGATCAAAGACTGTTGCTTGTCCTGGGTTAGCAGTAAAGTGAGCTATAGGATCATTATATACCGTAATATAAGCAATTTTTTCAACAACTCCTACACAGCCAGCAGCATCTGTAAGGGTTAGCTTAACATCGTAAGAACCAGGGGTTGTATATGTAGAAGAAATAGGACTAACAGAGGAAGTGTCACCATTACCTAACTCCCAAAACATACTAACAAAAGATGCTGGATTAGTGGTATTAGTAAACTCTACTTCTAAAGGTGAACAACCAGCTAAAGTATCTCCTTCAAAGCTTCCAAAATTAAGTGGTGCAGGTTGACCAACTGTAAAAGTTGAATCGAAAGAACAACCATTGGCATCAGTTATTGTAACAGTATATTGTCCAGCTGATAAATTTGTAGCCAAACTATCATTCCCAACACCACTAGCAGTCCAACTAAAAGTATAGCCAGGTGTTCCGCCTTGAGGCGAAACAGATATTTGCCCGTCTGAAGCACCAGCACAACTAGCGTCAGTAACTATTGCCGCAGCAATAGAAATAGGTGTAGGTTCTAAAATAGTAATTATAATAGAATCAGAACAATTTCCATCGGATGCATAAACTGTATGTTGACCAGGGCAAAGATTGTTGAAAGTATTACTTGGTTGCCAATTAATGCCATCTAAACTATATTGAGTAGCACCACCATTAGCAGTAATTTGTACTGATCCATCACAAAGGCCATTACAGCTAATGTCGGCAATAACAGTGTCAACAATAGTTACTGCACAACAGCTTATTGCTGTTACAGTAATACTGTCATAACCTGAACAAACTGGACCATTTGCTTGAACAGTATAGGTTATAGAGCCTAAAGCTGTTGGTGTACAAACAGGGTTAGCTAATGTATTATTATTTAAATCTCCAGAGGGAGTCCAACTATATGTAAAAGGACCTGCACCTGTAGCAGTTGGAGAGCCTCCAATTGTTACAGACTGTCCTAAACAAATAGTAGTGTCTAAACCTGCATTAGTAGGCTGTGTTCCAGGATATACTGTAATAGGTATCACTGTAGAGGATCCAGGGCAGTTAAGGTTTGTATCTCCTTTTGTAATAGATAAAGTGTAAGTAGTAGGTATGCTTGGTGAAGCAGTAGGGTAAGGGCACGTATCACAACTAAAATTAAAAGGAACATTCATAGGCTCTCCCGATACAACAGACCATTTATAATGTGTAGTTGTATCACAACCTAAAATAGGACAACCAGGATTGCCAGTATAAGTCCACCCCAATTGTGTTGATCCACAAAAGTTTACAGGATTAGCGGTACAAGTTAAAGTGCCTCCACCAGGGTTTGTTAACTGGCTACATGCTAATGCGGGTAGCATTTCAGCAATAATATCAATTACATCATTATTGTTAGGTGTCCCTAAAATTCCCACACTATTACAAGCTCCTCCTATAGGGAAGATATTAAAATCTCCATTAACAACTAAAGCCCCCTCACCAGTAATCATATCACAAGCTTTAAATTTTACACCTACTACATCTCCTGTGGTAATTGCACTTCCACATGTAGGGGTAGCTTCATAAAGAATGTTTTGTTGTGTTGCACCTACAAATGGTCTAACAGCAGCACCATGACTAAAAAAAGGAGTACACTTCAAAGGAGAATATAATTGATACTCATAATTTCCTGTTTTCATCATATTATGAGTTATAGATCCACCTACAATTACTGTAGCATCAATTAATTGATCGGCAAGGTTAGCAGCATTAGTACAGCAACTAACTTCAGATTGGATATAAACAGCACCACCATTATTCATATAATTTACCAAAGGGTTTAGCGTGGCAGGGCCAGGTGTTCCAGGGTTTCCAAAAACCCATACTTGTTGGTATTGTGCTTGACTAATAGTGCCAGGAATTGAATTAACCCTAGTTACACTTGTTTGTGTAGCAAGTAATCTATTGTAAATATTACTATTGTTATTTGATTGATCACTAGAGAAACCGTTATTATAATCAATAACTAAGACATCTGTTTGTGCATTTAATAATGTGCTTAAAGCAATAATTAAATATAACAGTACGCTAACTTTTTTCATAAAATTTGTTCTAAATTGGTTTAAATTTATTTCTTTAAATAGATTTCTCCTTGATGGTAATGAGAATTATGTTCAGCATCTTTTGTGACAATTTTCCAAAAATACAATCCTTCCTGCATTTGTTGCCCCGTATTATTAAGTTTACCATTCCAACCTTGATTCTTATCGGTGGTTTTATAAATCATTTTCCCTGCTTTATCAGTAATTATCATTTCAAAAGGAATGTCCCATTCTAACAATGCTTTAACCATAAATACTCCATTTTCTGGATTGTCAGGGTTATGTCGTATAGCATTTGGCGCATATAAAGCGAAGTTATTTTTTATGCTTATATTTTTTGAAGTAGTAGTAATACACCCTTCGCTATTCTTTACAGTAAGTTTCACCAAATAGTTATTAGCTTTTTTATGAATGGTTTTAGCAATATTACCTGATGATGTTTCGCCATTTCCTAAGTCCCATTCATAACTATATCCTTTTTTAAAGTTTTTAACTTTAAATGTAGTGTAAGGGTATTTTAATTTATTATCATCGTGTTTAGTAGACTCTTCTGAATATGTGTATTCAACATTAGGGTTAGACAAAATTGTTACCACATCTCTTTGAATTGAAGTATGTTCAGTCCCTGACTCTTTATCAATTAATGTTAATGTTATGCTATAAACTCCATTATTTTTGTAAATATGGTTAGGGTTTGTTTTGTGCGAAATAGTTCCATCTCCAAAATTCCATAAATATGAAACAGGTCTATCATTTTCCATAGCTTCAAAACTAACAACCTCACCCAAACAAACCTTATTATTATAAACTATAAAGTCAGAGTTTATTTTAACCTTTTCATTAAGATTAGGATTTGTGTTTGATGGATTTATTGTATTAGTAATATTGTTTTCTTCTACATTATTGTTTTCTGTTGTTGTTGAAGTTTTATTATTTAAATTTTCATTTTCAACTATATTTTTTTCAGTGTTTTTTGTTTCCTTAGTTTTGTTTACAGTTATTTTTTCATTATACTGATTTAATTCAGTTGATGAAGAATTGTTTTGTGATACTTCTTCAGTTTTATTTGTATCTACTATAGGGTTATTATTACTTATAGTATTCTCATTAGGAATAATAAAGTAAGCTATAGCTGATAGAATAGTAATTACTGCAGCAGCACTAAAAACATTCTTTTTAATTTTAGCAGAACGAATTGTATTAAGTTTTCCTTCCATCTCTGCCCAATGAGCATCGTTGTAAGGAACCTCAAACTGATCCACTTTCTCTTTAATTATTTTATTAAAATCACTCATTCTTTAATCGTGCTTCTTTTTCTATTAATATTTTTTGCAAGTTCTTTTTAGCTTTCGCTAAATTCGATTTAGAAGTTCCTTCACTAATGTTTAATCTCTCAGCAATTTCCTTGTGCTGAAAACCTTCGATTACGTTTAGGTTAAAAACAGTTTGATAAGCAGGGCTTAAAGATTGAATGGCTTCCATTATTACTTTTTCACCAAACTGACTGTAAATAGAGTCAGCACTTTCAACCTTACTGTTTTCTAAAATATAGTTATCTTCATCATCCACCATAAAAACATTTTTTGTTTTTCTAAAGTGGTCAATAGCAGTATTAACCATAATTCTTCTAATCCAACCTTCCAAAGAACCTTGAAAGTTATACTTCTTCAAATTAGTATAAACTTTCACGAATCCATCTTGCAAGATATCTCTTGCATCCTCAGCATTGTTTGTGTATCTGTAACAAACTCCCATCATTTTACTGTAAAATATTTTATACAGTTCATGTTGGGCCTTTCGATCACCTTTAACACATTTTTTTACAATGTCATCTAAATTATGCTGATCTTTAGGATCCATTATTTACGATAAAAGACGTGGGTTTAAAAATTTGGTTGCCTTACAAAAAAAATTGTATGCGAAAAGTAATGAAACTTTTATGAAAAGAAAAAACCCAAAGAGATTTCTTTGGGTTTTTAAAGTCTTTAATGTTTACTGTTAAAATTTATAAGAAAAGCCTATTCCTAAGACCTCTTTAAACTGAGTTCTAGGACCAACCCTGTCAGTAATACCATCATTATTATTATCTACAGCGATATCTATATCATGATCGTATAATAATTGGGTAGATATTGTTGCAGATATATACTTGTTGACCTTTAATGCAAGTAAGACTTCCCAGTTTACATCAATGTGATCTGGTTTTTCTGTATAGTTTGAAAAAAGCTCAAGTCGTGTTTGAAGATTTACATTTTTCATAATGTCTTTCTTAAATTGAGCTCTTAGATATCCCCCAAACTCCGAACGAATTGATTTACCTTTTGTTATTAATACACCTAATGTATCATATTCTGCAGCTTCAACTCCATAAGCACCTGCATTTGCTAGTGTTTGATCGTTAACAATAGTTGTTTTCATCGTTAAAGGAGAGATAAATAGTGTAAATACATCGCTAGGTTTGTAATCCATTCCAATTGCTCCTAAAACATATGCTGGCGCCATAAAGTTTGAAATTTCAGTAGAATCATCAGGGTAATTATACCCAGCTGTCATTTGAGATTTAAAATTAATTAACCCCGCATAATACCAATTCTTAAAAGCTTTTTGTCCATATTTAGAGGTAAAGTCAATTTTATCATCAGTTTTTCTTACATCACCATCTCCTTGTTGTAAAATACCATAAGATAGGTCTAAGGAGTTATCCCATGTTGAATTGCCTTTTTTTAGATTAGCAAATAAACTTAACAGGCCATTAACAGACAAAGAGTTTTCCCCACCAGCAGACCAATTTGTAAGACTTACTTGAGTTAAATTTAAAGACATTACTCCACCAGTTTTCCAGCCATCTAAAGAGTCTTTACTTTGTTTTTTTAGTGTTGCTTCAGCTTCAGTTGTTTGAGCAAAAGAAATAGTTGCAAAAGAAAATATTGCTATACATGATAATAATAATTTTTTCATTTTTTAATTTTTATGTACGTGAACATCCATTTGTGGATAAGGGATATTTAACCCTTCTTTATCAAATGTGTTGTATACTTTTTCATTCATATCAAAAAATACTCCCCAATAATCTTCGGCCTTTACCCATGCTCTTACAGCAAAATTAACAGAGCTATCTCCCAATTCTGAAACAGCAACAAAAGGTTCTGCTGGATTTTTTAATATTCTATTATCCTCATTCATTAAACGAACTAGAACTTCTTTTGCATTTTCAGTTTTATCACCATAGCCTATCCCAAAGGTCCAGTCAACTCTTCTAAATTCTTCTGAAGAATAATTAACCATTGATGATGTTGATAGTCCTCCATTTGGAATAATGATGGTTTTATTGTCGGGAGTTTTTAATATAGTATTAAATATTTGAATTTCATTAACTACTCCAGTGTGCCCTTGAGCTTCAATTAAATCTCCATTTTTAAATGGTTTAAAAATTAAAATCATAACACCACCAGCAAAATTTTGTAATGTTCCAGATAGAGCCATTCCAACAGCTAAACCAGCAGCACCAAGTATTGCAACAAATGATGTCATTTCAATACCAAGCATTCCTAAAACGCTGATAACTAACATCACTTTTAATAAAGCTCCGATTATACCTTTTAAAAATGGTCTAAGAGAGGCGTCAACATTTTTTTTAGCTAAAATTCTTTCAAAGGATTTAACAATCATTTTGATGATTATTCTCCCAACAACAAAAACTAGTATTGCCCCAACTAGTTTTGGACCATAAGTAAGAATTAACTCTATACCTTTATCGTAATATTTTTCCCAATTCATATGTCTTGTATATTATTTTTTGCAAGAATAAGAAATTGATTCAAAACAGGTTTAAAAAAGAGTCTTAAAGTAGGCTATTTGTCAGATTTTTGGGATGAATTATTTTAGGGTAAATTTAGTTTTACCTATATCTACACCATCAGCATAAACTTCAATATTGTATTCACCAACAGGGAAATCAGAAGTTTTTTTCCAATCTATAGTAAGGTTGGTTTGTTGGTTTTGATAATTAATTTGTTTTTTAGAAGAATATAAACCTCTTACACCATTAAAGTCAAATTTATTACTATCATCTGTTTTTTCAGATAGCACTTTGCCATCAGGGGTTAGAACTCTAACATAAATCCATTTTTTACCAGGAACAGTAATTTTGTTTTTTAAGATGGTAAATTCGGTTCTTATTTTGTCTGTTTTTTTAGCTCTGTCAGTTTCTTTCCCTGTATTATTGCTCTTAACTCTAACTCCATAAGATTTTAATCCACTTGTTTTAAGATGAGAAGCAATTGTTACCAAATCTGTTAAATCTTCATTTTGCTCAGTAAGGTTTTGAGATTTTGTTTTTTCGTTTGTTAATTCACTTTTTACAGCAGTATTCTCTTCTTTTAATATCCCATTAGCTTGATTTAAAGAGTCAATTTGAACAACATACCCTTTCATTATAGTCCTAAGCGTTTCAGTTTCTTTTCTAAGCTTATAAATACTCCAATTTTTCCCTTTAGCTTCTTTAAGTAATTTTTCAATTTGCGCCTTTTGAGCTTCTAGTTCTGCATTAAGCTCATTATTGTTAGTCTCCATATCTTCATATTGAGCAAGCATATCTTCTAACTCAGACTTAACTTGGTCTCTATCGCTGCTTACTTCCGTAAACGCAATTTGACCTGTTTCAATTTGTTTTTGTAATTCTAGGTTTTGCCATATTAAATAGCCGCAAAAACCCAATAATAGTATAGTAACAACAACTAAAAATTTATTGGTTTTGTTACCTTTATTATTAGGAGTAACAGTCTTTTCTGTTTGATTTTCCATTATAAAACTTACTTTTAATAGTTCAAAATTAATTTAATTAATAGTATTAGACTTTAATTCTAGTTAAAGTTATACATACATACATGTGTATAAAGAAGCTTTATGTTAAACGAATTTTTTAACTTAATATTTCCAAAGTTGTGTGCTGCTTGCGAACAAACTTTATTAAAAAATGAAAATGTGATTTGTACTAAGTGTCTTTTAACACTTCCTAAAACGGAATATCATTTAGATAAAGATAATCTAATTAATAAAATTTTTTGGGGTAGAGTTGATATTGTAATGGCCGCTGCCTTTTATAGATTTACTAAAGGGAGTAAGGTTCAACGTTTATTACATAGGTTAAAATACAAGGGAGGCGAAGAAGTAGGTGAAATTCTTGGATTACATTATGGATATGAATTAAAGACCTCTAAATATTTTGAGAATATAGATTACATTATACCAGTACCACTACATAAAAATAAGTTGAAAAAAAGAGGATATAACCAAAGTGAAAGTTTTGCTCGAGGCTTATCAAAGTCTATGAAAGTACCTGTTAATACAACTGATTTATATCGAAAGGTAGATTCAAAAACACAAACAAAAAAAACACGGTATAAACGATGGGAAAACGTGGGTGATATTTTTGGAGTTATTGAAAATCACGATTTAGGGAATAAAACTATTTTGTTGGTAGATGATGTGGTTACTACAGGTGCCACAATTGAAGCGTCTGCTCAAGTTCTAATAAAATTAAATTGTAAGGTATTGGTTGCTACAATAGCTTGTGCCTAAAAAATAAAAAGACCTCTGAAACGAGGTCTTTTTTTGCACTAACTAAACAGGAAGGTAATTAAGGCGGTATGTTTTTCTTTACAATGTAAAAGTAGTTTTGATTGTTAAGCTAATATGTTAAAACACCGTTAACAAATGTTAAAAAGTGTTAAGTACTTAATACTCCTTAGCTTTAAGCGTATTTTTGTTATAGATGAAAAAGAAATACATCTATATATTGATAGGCATAATGTCTGCAGCTTTAATTGGTTTGGTTGCAATTCAGTTAACTTGGATTGATAATGCTATTACACTTAAAGAGGAGGAGTTTAAGAGAAATGTTCGGGGAGCATTATTTTCGGTAACAGGTAAATTAGAAAAAATAGAAACACTTGAACGAATTCGTGAGCAAAAGCGAAATCAACAAATTTTTAATCAACGATTTAATGCTTTAAATAATCAAGGGATTAATACTACTGATAGTATAGCTGTTGTGGAGAAGGATGGGGTAAAGTACAAGGTAAGAGAACAAACTTCAGGAGATGGTAAAACTTATCAAAAATCAATTCAAACTATTTCTAATAATGGGCAAGTTGGATTTGAATTAAGTATTCAGAGTGGAACACAACCAAATATGATAAATGGGATGTTTAATGATATTTTTGATGCTAATCGTTATAAACCCATGCAGGAGCGATTAAAGTTAGAAGTCTTAGATTCACTAATAGACTTAGAATTAAAAAGTAGGGGAATAAAAGCTGCTTTTCAACGAGGTGTTTTTGATTACAATGGAAATAGTGTAATAGTTGATTCTATTTATAATATCAATAAGGTTCGTCAATCTGGTTTTTACGCTCAATTATTTCCTAACGATGTTGTTAGTCCTCCACATTTTTTAAGTATTTTTTTTCCACATCAAAAAGGCTATTTAATAAAAACAATGTGGATGATGCTCTTAACATCAGTGCTACTATTATTAACTATTGTCGGGACATTTACTTATACTATCAAGACGATATTTAAACAAAAGAAAATATCAGAAGTAAAGAATGACTTTATAAGTAATATGACCCATGAGTTAAAAACTCCTATTGCTACTATCTCTTTAGCGTGTGAAGCATTAACTGACAAAGATATGAGTGCGAGTGATGAGATTAGGAGTAATTATGTGGGAATGATTAATCAAGAAAATAAACGATTAGGGTTATTGGTTGAAAGCGTTTTAAAAAGTGCTACATGGGATAAGGAAGACTTAAAACTTAAAAAAGAAGAAGTTGATTTACATGAGGTAATAAAAAGAGCTGTTGATAATATTTCTATTCAGGTAGAAAGCAAGTCAGGGCTACTTTCTCAAGAGCTTTGTGCTAGTAAGTTTGTTATTAATGGAGATAAGATACACCTGACAAATTTAATTTATAACTTACTTGATAACGCAAATAAGTATTCGCCAAATAATCCTGATATATTGATTTCAACTATAAATTACAAAGAAGGTTTAATGCTTAAGATATCAGATAAAGGAATGGGAATTAAACGTGAAAATTTGAATAAAATTTTTGATAAATTTTATAGGGTTCCTACAGGAAATGTTCACAATGTAAAAGGGTTTGGATTAGGACTAAACTACGTGAAAGCTATAGCTGAAAAGCATGGTGGAGAAATAACAGTAGAAAGCGATTTTGGAAAAGGAACTACATTTAGCATATACTTACCATTTTATCATAACGAAAACACATAGCAATGCAAAAAAACATTAAAATATTATTAGCTGAAGATGACACTAACTTAGGAACGCTTTTGTGTGACTATTTAAAAGCTAAAGGCTTTCATACTGTCTTGGCAGCCAATGGAGAGGAAGCATTTAATTTATTTGCAAAAGGAACTTATAATTTATGCTTGCTTGACGTGATGATGCCAATTAAAGATGGGTTTACTTTGGCTAAAGAAATAAGAAAAATTAATGACAGTATCCCTATTATATTTTTAACAGCTAAATCAATGAAAGAAGACACCTTGCAAGGGTTTGAAGTAGGTGCTGATGATTATATTACAAAGCCCTTTAGTATGGAAGAATTATTGGCAAGGATTAATGCAGTTATAAGAAGAACTGTCGGTGATGGGAAAGAACAAGAACAAGATATTTTTGAAATTGGGGAATACCATTTTGATTATAAAAAAAGAGTATTGACGATTGGAGATGAGGCACAAAAACTAACATCTAAAGAAAATGATCTATTAAGGTTGCTTTGCCTGAATCAAGGTAAAGTATTAGAGAGAACTTATGCTTTAAAAGCTATTTGGGAAGATGATAATTATTTTAATGCAAGAAGTATGGATGTTTATATAGCAAAGTTGCGTAAACACTTAAAATTAGATAAATCTATTGAAATAATGAATGTGCACGGAAGGGGTTTTAGGTTTGTAATTCACAAATAATATTATTTTTCTAATTCGTTTAACCTATGTATCTTTGAAGAAACAAAATTGAATTATGTTAAAACAGAAAATAGAAGAAGCATTAAATAAACAAATTAAAATAGAGGCAGAATCGTCTCAAATATATTTGGCAATGGCCTCTTGGGCTGAAACTGAAGGATTAGGTGGAACTTCACAATTTTTATATAAGCATTCTGATGAAGAACGTATGCATATGCTTAAATTGGTTCAATATGTTAATGAAAGAGGAGGGAAAGCATTAATTCCTCAATTATCACAGCCTGAAAAAGTTTATAATTCATTACCTGATTTATTCCAAACTTTATTGAATCATGAAATAATGGTTTCTGGAGAAATCAATAATTTAGTTGATATTTGTTTGCAAGAAAAGGATTATACTACACACAACTTTATGCAGTGGTATGTTGCTGAGCAAATAGAGGAGGAGGCATTAGCTAGAACAATAATGGACAAGTTGAACATGATTGGTTCTGACAAAGGTGGATTGTATCTTTTTGACCGAGATATTGAGGGTATTTCAGTTGCAGGGGAGCAAGGTAAATAATTTCGTTATCAACAACCCTCTCAAAAATGTTAATAACTATTTGCCTTTTATTCTTAGGCTTTGCAGCACTAACTTATTACATTTACCTCTTAATTTATTTGAAAAAAGGTAATTTAAACGCTTTTTATGAATGGAATGATTTATGTTCTACATAAAAGGTTTTTCTTTATGAGGTACTTGATTTATATACTAATTGGTTTGTTTGTGGCTTGCATGAGTGTGAATGATGTGAATGCTCAGTTTTGGAAGAAAAAGAGTGGGACAGCTTCAGCGACAAAAAAATCTCGTTCAGGTGGGCGTAGTAAAAGAGATGCTTTTGCAGGGAAGTCTAAAAAAGGTCCCAATATTAAATCCTCTAAACCGCCAAGAACTAAATCAAGAAGCAAACTATACGCACATTCAGTTTCTCGAAAGAAAATTAAAGGTAGGTCAGGGTCTGGTTTTTCATCTAAAAAAAGAAGGTATAAAATGGTTAACGCTAAGCCTAAAGGCAAAGGGGCGTCAGCACCTACTGGTTCTTCAGGAGGTAGAAAATCAGGGAAGGGACGGAAAAAGCAAAAATAATTGCTGATTTTTTCAAAAAGTACAAATCTTAAAGTTTTTTTGTAAATTGCATTTTAAATTTTGGCTCAATAATTGATTGAAGCCCAATTCAAGTGAAAAAAATAATAATCATATTACTTTCTCTTTTCATCCTGTCATCGGGGTTTAATCTAGTGGTTGATACTAACTCTAAGATGAAGGCTATATTTATTATGAACTTCACTAAGTTAGTTGAATGGCCACAAAGTTATCGCCAAGGTAATTTTGTTGTAGGCGTTGTAGGAGATTCCCCATTGTATATTGAGTTAGTAAAAATGTCGAAGACAAAAAAAGTAGCGAACCAATCATTAGAAGTAAAAAAATATAAAAGCGCAGCTGAAATTGGGAAATGCCATATTGTTTACGTTAGTAAAAGTGAAAGTGAATCTTTGGCATCCATTCTTAAAAAAGTAAAGTCTAATAGCACTTTAATTGTTTCTGAAAAACAAGGTTTAGTGGATAAAGGTGCTGGAATTAATTTTATAGTTAAAGATAATCGTCAAAAATTTGAGTTAAATAAAAAGAACGTTGAAAAATATAAACTTAAGGTAAGTTCTAATTTAGAAGCATTAGCATTTACAGTTAAATAGAATGACAAAAAGGATATACATATTATTATTTGTTTTGGTTTTTAGCCATACTGTATTTGGTCAGTTTGTGGGGAGAGATCATTTATCCGTTGCGTTATTTTATATGCAAAAGACAGAATTAGATAGTGCTAAAAAGTATATAGATTTAGCAGTAGAAGATGAATCTTTAAGAACTGAAGCTAAGACTTGGTATTATAAAGGTTTTGTTTACAAAGACTTATATAAATCACGGGAAAAAGCAGATAAAAACTCTCCGTATAGATTGGAGGCTATTGATGCATTTAAAGTGATGAAACCTTTAGATGTAGAAAATGAATTTGCAGAGAGTACGAGTAAAATATTAAAATATTTAGCTTCTACTCTATATAATGACGCAGTAAGGTCATTGTCGCCTGAAACATATACTCAAGCTATTAATCATTATGAATTGTATAAAAAGACAATGAAGGCTGCTTTGCCTTCAACTGAATTCAATTCGCAAGATATTAAGTTTAAGATGGCATTAGCTTCAATGTTAAATAAACCTGCAGAATTAGCAGGGGGATTAGATTCTGCACATGTAATATATATTAAAAAATTGTATTCAGAAATATTAGAAATTGATGAAAATAATCCAGGGGCTAACTATAATTTAGCAACACTTTATTATAATGAAGCTGCAGATATAATTAATAGTATGGATTATGATATGGATATTGTTCAATTGAATAAAACACAAGATTATTGTATAGAAATATTCTTAAAAGGATTGCCTTATATGAAAAAATCGTATGATTTAAATTATAAGAGAAAAGAAACGTTAATTGGGCTTTCTAATATCTACTATGGGCTTAATGATATTGAAAAATCTGAACAGTATAAAAAAGAATTAGAAGAATTAGAAAAAGAATAGTACTTTAGTGTGTTTAAAATGGCTTTTAGACTCACTATAGGAAAGAAAATTGGAACAGGCTTCGGAGTACTGTTGTTCTTTATAGTCATAGTTTTCTATACTACTTACCAAACTCTTAACGATAGTATTCAACAAAATGATGAAATTACTAATGTAAATAACCCATCAGTTGCATCTTTAGAAGAGCTTAAGCTACTTACTGTAAGATCCAAAATGCTGATTTTTAATTGGATTTACTTTCAATCTCATGCAGACCATCCTGATAAAGAAAAGTTAAACAGGTTAACTGAAAGAGAC